>NZ_JANSHO010000062.1:0-1881 GCF_047502635.1 Synechococcus sp. RC10B2 | reverse complement strand
AGCGCTGCTGAGCAAAAAGGAGCGTCGGCCCTTTAGTGTAGCCGAAGCCGGCCCCCCCCCCCCCCCCCCCCAGCCGGGCGCCACCCCCCCCCGCGCCCCCGGGCGGGCCGCGCGCCCGCCCCGGGGCCCGGCGCCCCCAGGGGGACGGGGGTGAGGTCGGGGTAGAGGAGGGGGTTGCCTCCGGAGGGGGTCAGGTAGCCGAAATAGGGCAAGAAGACGGCCTTGCCCCGCCCCGCCTCCGGGGAGGACGGGAAGACCTCCGCCCTCCCCAGGCCCGCCTCCTGGGCCAGGGCGGCCAAGCGCCGGGCGATGGCGTGGGCCCGGCGCTGGCCCGTGGGGCGCTTGAAGAAGAGGTAGACCCGGAAGCCCCGGGTAAGCCCGGTGGAGGCGTAGGCGGGGATGCCCTTCCCCCACAGGTCCTCCAGGAAGGCCTCCAGGGGGCCGGGCTCGGCCTCGTCCAGGTCCACGGCCACCCAGGAGACCTGCCCCCGTGAGCCCACCGCCGTCCCCGGCAGGCCCCCCGTGGCCCGAAGGCCCCGAAGGTGGTCCGCCACCTCGTCCAGGCCCGGCCGGCGGGGGGTGGAGAGGACTTCTTTGGAAAGTCCCTTCCCGATGTCGGGAATGATCTTTCCAGAAATCCCCCGGCCCCGTTGGAGGGGAAAGGCGTTGTGGAGGAGAGGAATAGGGGTTGCTTGCTCTGGTTGGGCTTCCGGCGCCGCGCTCTCCCCGTACATATACAGGTATGTTAGGGAGAAGCGCCCGGATTCCTACGCGCAGGAGTTGTACTTGGTGCACAAAATATGGTGAATGGCCCCCCTGCAAGGGCCCGGAAGCTTTGGCTAAAGCCCTCCTCCGTCAAAAGGCCTTCCCCAGGCTATGGCCAGGATTGTTGACATCCTCGGTCGGTGGGAGACCTCGGGAGCAGTCGTCAAACGACCCAATTGGTGATGGCATAGGGTCCCTTCCGGGTCCGCTTCCTTCGGGGTCTCCAGCGTTGGGGCCCCCTTCCTGAGTCATAACGTTATGACGCGCCTAGCCCTTCCCCTCTCTCTTCTCCCTTTTCTCCAGCTCCTCCAGCCGCTTCGCCCAGCGTTCCCACTTGGCCCCGATGACGGGCTTTTTCTCCACGGGCTCTTCCTGGGCCTCCGCCTCCTCGGCCCGCTTCACCTGGTCCTCGTAGCCCCTACGGGTCCCCCGAAGGAGGAGAGGGGTCTCCAGGAGGGCCTTCACATCGGCATCGCTGTTGGCCGCCGCCTGCTCAAACCCCCCGGCGTAGAGGATGAGGCGGATTTGGCCCACCTCCCGCTGGGTCCTCCCCAGCTCCTCCTTCAGGTGCTGGAGGAGGCTCAGGATCACGGGGATTTCGCTCACCTTCTCCATCACTCCCTCGAGGACCTTCAGGATCCTCTCCTGGACCTCTGGGGAGGGGACGGCGCGGCCCTCCAAGGCCCGGAAGGCGGCCTCGTAGGACGTGGCCTGACCCGAAGCCACCATGTCCCGTGCCTGGCGGAGGAGGTCCACCACCGGCTGGGGCACCACCCGCGCCCGGCCCCGCTTCGGCAACCTGCCGAACACCCGCTCATAGGCGGCCAGGATCGCGTATACCCTTCTCTCCGAGAGGCCGAGGAGGGGGACTAGGTCCCTTATGCTTGTCCACGGCATACTGGTAGTGTAACAGAGTGTTGGGGGGTAGACAAGCTTTGTGCCTAAAGGCCTTTAGTAAAGGGCTTTAGCTACCATCATGACGGCATCTGATGTAGGTGATGGAGGGAAAAGCGGGCCTATGGCCCCTTCAAGACGGCGATAACCTTCATTGAAATGTTGCCAGCAGACAGCAATCAAACCCCGGAACCTTCGCCTCTCCACCCCCGAGCGGGGCCT
>NZ_JANSHO010000061.1:0-78037 GCF_047502635.1 Synechococcus sp. RC10B2 | reverse complement strand
TATTATACATTATTTTCAGTATAGTTGAGCTTATTATTGACTAGAGTCATGCTCTCTTCCCCCTCTTCTTCCGGCAGCGTATCCCCCACCTTGTAGCAAGCTCTCAACTCATACTGCTGGCCATCCCAGCCCATCTCTACCCAAACAGGTGTGTCCCAAGCCCAGTTAATCATCAGGGGCTCATTGCCTTTCCCGTTCGACAATCGCAGCTTTCCATTGACGACTTGGATGGCTGAAGACTTCCATTGAACTTTGGAATAGTACCGACGCCGTCGAGGTGGACGGGCGTTGGGGTCGGTTTGGCGGCGTTCTCGCCAGGACTTCAAAGAGGCAAAGAAGCTTTGCACTACCGCGTCTGCACTGTGAGCATGAAGTGTATTCTCAGGGTCGTTGGGAAACCACCGCATTAGCGTGGAAGGTTTCAACCACAGTCCCTTCTTGCGGACAACCCGCCAAAAGTGAACGAGCACCTTTGAGTACAGCTCGCCTGCTGCCCTGCTTAACAGCTGCAGTTGCTCTGAGACGCCTAGCTTGAGCTTGCGGACAAGGTACATGCAAAGTTGCCTTTTCTGTCGAATAGCATCTTACAAAAGCCGCCCTAGAAGGGCGGGGCTTGTAACCCAGTTTTTTTGGTCATCGTTTTTATCCCAGCCGCTGCTCGGTTTGCGGGTCAAACAGGTGGAAGCGATCCATGTCGAAGACCACTTCTGCCCACTGGTTAACCCGAAGCTGGGTACGGGGATCCACGCGGGCAATAAACTCCTGCTCGGCCAGGATCCCTTCTCGGTCGGTGGTGCTGAGATGGAGGATCACTTCATGGCCGATCAGCTCGGTGACGGAGACCTTAGCCCGCACCGGGGCAGGTTGGATCCCTGGGGGCTGGTACTGGGGATCGTGGATGTTTTCCGGGCGGATGCCGAAGATGACCGACTTGCCGACGTATTGCCAATAGGGCTCTGCCTGGTGGGGCGGGATGGCCACGCGGAAGGCGCCGGTATCGATCCAGAGGGTGCCCTCCTGCTCCCGCAGCTTGGCCTGGAAGAAATTCATGGCGGGGCTGCCGATGAACCCGGCCACAAACAGGTTGGCCGGGCGGGTGTAGAGGGTGTGGGGGGTATCCACCTGCTGCAGGCGGCCATCCTTCATGACGGCGATGCGGTTGCCCATGGTCATGGCCTCCACCTGGTCGTGGGTAACGTAGATAAAGGTGGTGCCCAGTTGCATGTGCAACTTGCTGATCTCGGCCCGCGCCTGTACCCGCAGCTTGGCATCCAAGTTGGAGAGGGGCTCATCCATCAAAAACACCGCCGGATTGCGCACGATGGCCCGCCCGACGGCAACCCGCTGCCGTTGCCCACCCGAAAGTTCCTTGGGCTTGCGGTTGAGCAAGTGCTCGATCCCAAGGCGCTTGGCCACCCCCCTAACCCGGCTTTCGATCTCCGCCCGTGGCAGGCCGCGCAGCTTGAGGCCAAAGGCCATGTTCTCGGCCACGGTCATGTGGGGGTAGAGGGCATAGGATTGGAAGACCATGGCGATATCCCGATCCTTGGGGGGGACATCGTTCACCCGTCGATCGCCAATGTAGATGGAGCCGGCGCTCACTTCTTCCAAGCCGGCCAGCATGCGCAGGGAGGTGGTTTTGCCGCAGCCGGAGGGGCCGACAAAGACGAGAAATTCCCCGTCTTCGACGGTGATGTTCAGGTCGTGGACGGCGGTGGTGTCTCTGTAGCGCTTGGTAACGTGTTCGTAGGTAACGCTGGCCATGCTCTCGCTCCCCAGCCACTTCGCCCTCAAACTTATCCAACCCTAGGGGCAGAGGTCAAATCGGATCCCTGGGCTGGAGTAAGCTGGGGTCGCCCTCACCCCCAGCCCCTCTCCCAGAGGGAGAGGGGAGTTGAGGATCGAAAAGCCAAAAAACCCAAAAAGGTAGGCCACGAGCCTACCTCTGGGATCTGGATCTTGTTAAGCCAAAAGTGGCGCTCGCCTCCCCCCCTTAGGAGACAACGTTCACTTTGACCACTTGGGCTTTTTCGGAGTCCGCCTTGGGCAGAGTCAGGGTGAGGATCCCATCTTTGTATTCCGCTTTCACCTGATCGTGCTTGATCCGGTTGGGCAGCGGGATCACCCGTTGGAAGCGCCCGTAGCGGAACTCGGTGCGGGTTACGCCCTTGTCTTCGGAGCGTTTTTCAAAGCGCCGCTCGCCGCTGATGGAGACCGCTTCTGCCGTCGCCTGGATGTCCAGATCGTTGGGGTTCAAGCCGGGCAGCTCCAGTTTCAGGGTAATGGTTTCCGGATCATCGTGCATTTCCACCGCCGGCACAAAAGTATAGGCATCGGTCTCGGCGGGGCGAGCCATCAGCCGGTCAAACATCCGGTTCATTTCCCGTTGAATTTCGTCAATTTCCCGAAAGGGATCCCAGCGAACCAGAGCCATATCTATCCACCTCCTAAGCAGATTTTGGTTAACTTTTGGTTAGCTTCTCTTTAAGTTAAGATTTACTCACCAGGCTTTAGCCTAGCCTCTGTACATTAGGATAAGTGATCTGGCTGGCTCAAGAGGGCGAGTTTTCTGGAAATCGATGGGGGTATTTTCTCGCCCAAGGAATAGGAGAAAGCTGTCAGGAATCGGTGCGCTTGGGGGGGCGGTGGGATCTCGTCTGCAGCCACAAACTCAGGCCGGTAGCCACCATCAGCAACAGCCCCAAGCCGTTTAAGAACGGGTAGACGGCCTGCAGATCCAGAGGCCCCCATTGCCCTTTGTGGATTTGGATCAGCCAGTAGTAGTCGAAGTTGTCGTTGAGGCGGGCAATTTGGTAAAGGGATCCCGTTACCACCGTTACCACCAAGGGCAGAGCCAGGATGGGGGCCAGGGCGCGGTGGATCTGGCGGGCGAGTTTTCGAGGCGGGGCCATCAGGGTTTCTCCAAGGCTAAGGCCACCACCTTGCCATGGTAGCAGGGCAGCCCAAGCTGCCAAGCCCCCCTGGGTCTAGGGACGGATCCCGAGGGCTTCCTCCAGCTTGGGCATTTGCTCGCGGGGGATGACCCGCCCTTCGTCCTCAAAGCCGGGGATCTCGTGGAAGTTGAGGTAGCGGTACAGCTCGCCGGCAAAGGGCTGGATCTTGGTGGCGACGATCTCCCGGTATTCCTCAGGGGTAGGGATCCGGCCCAAGAGGGCGCAGGCGGCAGCCAGCTCGGCGGATCCCAGATAGACCCGCGCGTCTTTGCCCATGCGGTTGTTGAAGTTGCGGGTGGAGGTGGACATAACCGTGGCCCCGTCTGCCACCCGCGCCTGGTTGCCCATGCACAGGCTGCAGCCGGGCATCTCCGTCCTCGCCCCGGCAGCGGCAAAGGTGCCGTACACCCCTTCGGCGCGCAGTTGCGCCTCGTCCATGCGGGTGGGAGGACAGATCCAAAATTGGCGCACCTTGGCCCGCCCCTGGCCTTCCAAAATCTTGGCGGCGGCGCGGTAGTGGCCAATGTTGGTCATGCAGGAGCCGATGAACACCTCGTCGATGTGGATGGGTGTGTCGGGGTTGCCGGCCGCGTGCTGGGCGTGGACTTCGCTCAGGGTCATCACCTTGTCGGGATCGTTGGGGGCACAGACAATTGGCTCGGTGATGGTGCTGAGGTCGATTTCGATGACTTCGGCGTATTCGGCGTCGGCATCCGCCTCCAGGAGGGTGGGGTTGGCCAGCCAGGCTTCCATTTTGGCGATGCGCCGCAGCAAGGTTCTCGCATCCTGATAGCCGCGGGCGATCAGGTTTTTCAGCAGCACCACGTTGGAGCGCAGGTACTCGGCAACCGTCTCGACGCTCAGCTGGATGGTGCAAGCGGCGCAGTTGCGTTCCGCCGAGGCGTCGGTGAACTCGAAGGCTTGCTCCACCTTCAAGTTGGGCAGGCCCTCGATCTCCATAATTCGCCCGGCAAAGACGTTTTTCTTGCCCTGTTTCTCGACGGTGAGCAGCCCCCGCTGGATGGCCACGTAGGGGATGGCGTGGACAATGTCCCGCAGGGTGATCCCGGGCTGCAGTTCCCCCTTAAAGCGCACCAGCACCGACTCCGGCATATTCAGGGGCATCACCCCCATGGCCGCGGCAAAGGCCACCAGCCCAGAGCCAGCCGGGAAGGAAATGCCCAAAGGGAAGCGGGTGTGGGAGTCGCCCCCGGTGCCAACAGTATCCGGCAGCAGCATGCGGTTGAGCCAGGAGTGGATGATGCCGTCGCCCGGCCGCAGGACGACACCTCCCCGCGAGGCAAAAAAGTCGGGCAGCTCTTTGTGAACCTGGATATCCACCGGCTTGGGATAGGCGGCGGTGTGGCAGAAGCTCTGCAGCACCAGGTCGGCGCTGAAGCCCAGACAGGCCAATTCCTTGAGCTCGTCGCGGGTCATGGGGCCGGTGGTGTCCTGGGATCCCACCGTGGTGATCAGCGGCTCGCAACTGGTGCCGGGGCGCACTCCGGGCAGCCCGCAGGCTTTGCCGACGATTTTCTGGGCCAGGGTATAGCCCTTGCCCGTGTCGGCGGGCGGGGTGGGGCGAATGAACAGGGGGGAGGGATCCAGCCCCAGGGCCTGGCGGGTTTTGTCGGTAAGGGCCCGGCCAATCAAGAGAGGGATGCGGCCCCCGGCCCGCACCTCGTCGGGCAGCGTCACAGGCTGCAGGGAAAAGGTGGTGAGGACTTGGCCATCCTCAGAGCGGATAACGCCCTCGTAGGGGTAGATCGTCACTACCATGCCCGTCTCCAGGCAGGAGACATCGCACTGGATGGGCAGGGCGCCGGCATCTTCGGCGGTGGTGAAGAAAATGGGCGCGATCGTGCCCCCCAGAATCACCCCGCCGGCCCGCTTGTTGGGCACATAGGGAATGTCGTGGCCGATGTGCCAGAGCAGGGAATTAAGGGCGGACTTGCGGGAAGATCCCGTGCCCACCACATCCCCCACAAAGGCCACCGGATGGCCGCGGCGCTTCAGCTCGGCAATGGCTGCTATCGCTCCCGGCGCCCGCGATTCCAGCATGCTCTGGGCATGAAGGGGAATATCGGGGCGGGTGGTGGCGTGGGCGGCCGGGGAGAGGTCGTCGGTGTTGATCTCGCCGGCAATTTTGAACACCGTCGCCGTGATCGCCTCGGCCAGGGGCGGCCTGGCGGTGAACCACTCCCCTTCCGCCCAAGAGTGGAGCACCTGTCGGGCATAGGCGTTGCCCGCTTGGCTCAGCTCCAGCACGTCGTGGAAGGCGTCGAAAACCAGCAGCGTGTGGCTGAGGGCGCGGGCCGCTGCGGCGGCAATTTCCGGTCGCTCATCCTGCAGCAGCTCCAGCAACACCTGGACGTTGTAGCCCCCCAGCATCGTGCCCAAGAGCTCTACCGCCCGCAGGGGGGTAATGAGGGGCGAGTGCACTTCTTCCTTAGCCACAGCGGCCAAAAAGCCCGCCTTCACATAGGCCGCTTCGTCCACCCCCGGCGGCACCCGCTCTGTAAGCAGATGCAACAAAAAGGCCTCTTCGCCGGCGGGGGGATCCTTGAGCAGCTCGCACACCTGGCTGGTCTGGGCGGCGTTCAAGGGCAGCGGCGGGATCCCTTGGGCCGCGCGGGCAGCAGCATGTTGGCGGTACTCGGCCAGCATGGGGAGGATTCCTTAGGTCACTCGATGTGGGTATTCATTCTACCGCCAGCTCGGCAGCAGCCAGCTCTGCCCCCTCAGGATAGCTCCGCCAACAGCTCTTTTTGGTATAGGCCAATACAAGCCTGGATCAACTCGTCCAGCTCCCCTTCCAAAATTGGCTCGAGCAGGAAGTTCTGGTTGAGGCGGTGATCGGTAACCCGGTTGTCTTTGTAGTTGTAGGTGCGAATTTTTTCCGAGCGCGATCCCGTTCCCACCTGCATGCGACGGGCGGAGCTGATGGAGGCCTGTTGCTCCTGCAGCTTCATCTCGTAGAGCTTGGCCCGCAAAATCTGCATCGCCCGCTGCCGGTTCTGCAGCTGGGAGCGCTCCTCGGTACAAAACACGCGGATGCCGGTGGGCTTGTGGAGGAGGTCCACCGCCGTTTCCACCTTGTTCACGTTTTGGCCGCCCGCCCCGCCGGAGCGCGCCGTCTTGATCTCGATGTCCTTCGGGTCGATCACCACCTCCACCTCGTCCACTTCCGGCATCACCGCCACCGTGGCCGTCGAGGTGTGGACGCGCCCCTGGGCCTCTGTCACGGGCACCCGCTGCACCCGATGCACGCCGGCCTCGAACTTCAGCTTGCTGTAGACCTGATCCCCGCGAATTTCCAGGATGGCCTCTTTGTAGCCTCCCATCTCTCCTTCCGAGAGGCTGGCCAGGCGCACCGACCAGCCCATCTTCTCGGCGTAGCGGGTGTACATGCGGGCCAAATCCGCCGCCCACAGGGCCGCCTCCTCGCCGCCGGTGCCGGCGCGGATTTCCAACATAATGTTTTTCTCGTCGTTGGGATCCCGGGGCAGCAGCAGCAGGGTCAGCTTTTCCTCCAGTTGTTCTTGGCGGACGCGCAGTTGCTCCAGTTCTGCCCTGGCCATCGCCTCCAGCTCTGGGTCGTCGGAAGCCACCTCCCGCAGCAGCTCTTCCGTCTGCTTCAGCTCGCGAGTGAGCTTTTGCCACTCGTGAAAGGTCTGGACGGTGGCTTCTAGGGAGGAGCGGGCCTTGGCAATCCGCTGCAGCTCAGCCGGATCGGTCGCCACATCGGGATCGGCCAGACGTACCGTCAGCTCCTGAAAGGTGGCTTCAACGTTTTTAAGCTGCTCGATGAGTTGAGCAGAGGCCATAGATCCAGTGTCAGCGAAGACTCACAGCAATGCCCAGCAAGGCAGAAAAGAAACTCAGATTGAAGCTCGGCTACTTAGCTTTCTTGCCGCCCATGCCGTACTTGCGCATGAACTTGTCCACGCGGCCTTCGCTGTCAATGATCTTCTGGCTGCCGGTGAAAAAGGGATGGTTGCCCGACCAAACATCGACCTTCAGCTCCGGCTTGGTGGATCCCACTGTCATCACCACTTCGCCGTTGCAGATGACTTTGGCTTCGGGATACCACTGGGGGTGTATTCCTTTTTTGGGCATGGCAATCTCCTCCTCTGGGCCTGTTCCTATACCCTTGTCTATCAACATCTAACTTGAAAAAGCAATGGCAGGGATCCCTAGCGCTTCGAGTACTGGGGAGCCTTGCGGGCCTTGCGTAGGCCATATTTCTTCCGTTCCACGGCGCGCGGATCCCGTTTTAGGTAGCCCTCTGTCTTGAGGGGGCCGCGGTTAGCCGGATCCACCTCGCAGAGGGCGCGCGCCACGCCCAACTTGATGGCATCGGCCTGACCGTGGACGCCGCCGCCATGAGCCCGCACCAAGATGTCGTAGGAGTTCTCTAGGCCGAGGAGCTCCAACGGCGCTTTCACACTGGCCAGTAGCGCCTCCTGGTATTGCAGGTATTGGTCGCCGGGCCTGTCGTTGATGATCAGCTTGCCGGTGCCGGGCACCAGGCGCACGCGGGCGACAGCCGTTTTGCGGCGTCCGGTTCCCCAGTAGACGGCTCGTTGGCTGCTGGCTGCTTGGGTCATACTTTGGCTCCTGGGATCGTGTGGATGGGGTAAACCTGAGGTTGCTGGGCCTCGTGGGGGTGGTGGGGCCCGGCGTACACTTTTAGCTTGGTGAATTGCCGCCGGCCCAGGCGGGTGTGGGGCAACATCCCCTTCACTGCTTTCTCAATCACCCGCTCCGGCAGGCGAGCTTGCAGTTGGGCAAAAGTCTCGACTTTCATGCCGCCGGGACGGCCAGAGTGGCGGCGGTAGAGCTTTTGGGTGCGCTTTTTGCCGGTGACCACCACTTTCTCGGCGTTGATCACGATCACGTAGTCCCCCGTATCCAGGTGAGGGGTGAAGTTGGGTTTGTGCTTGCCCCGCAGGAGCTTGGCCACAACCACGGCCAAGCGGCCGAGGCGCTGGTTGGCAGCGTCCACCAGATACCAGCGAGGGGTTAGAGTTTCGGGGGGAGGAACGGGAGTTGTGTTCATGGCAGCCAAGGATGACATCAACCGCAGAATGGAATGGACAAGAAAACGCCTAGGCCAGGGAAGAAACACACAAAGCCGCCGACCAATCGGGGGTTTTGGGCAACCCCTGCAGGGGCAAGGCCCAAAAGGGCGGCGAGTGAGCGAAGCGGCGGCCAAAGGGATCCCCAGCATAGCCCACATCCACCAGGCACAGCCCTTGCGGAGGGGCGCTGTAGCGGGTGCGCATCCGGCTCCAGTCGTTGTGTTGCCAGAGGTGGACAAATTGTTGTGGGCTGATCTCGCCACGGCCCACCACCTCCAGGGATCCCACCAGCAGCCGCATCATGCGGTAGAGAAAGCCGCTGGCCTGCACCTCGATGCTGATGAGATCCCCCAGCCGCTGGCAGAGCACCTCCTGCACCTGCACCCGCGAGTGGGGCCGGTCGGATCCCCGGCGGCGAAAGGCTTCTAGGCTGTGCTCGCCCAGAAGAGAGTTGAGGGCCTCCGCCATCGGCTCCACCTGCAAAGGCCAGCGCACCTGCCAGCTAAAGAGGCGCCAGAACACATCCGGCAGCTCCCGGTTCAGGATCAAGTAGCGATAGCGGCGCCAGCGAGCCGAAAAGCGGGCATGCCAGAAATCGGGCACCTGAGCGGAAGCCAATACCACCACATCTTCCGGCAGACAGTCGTTGAGCACCCGCGCCCACTCCGTCGGCGGGATGCCAGAGGTGGTGTCGAAGTGGGCCACCTGGCCCGAGGCATGAACCCCCGTATCGGTGCGACCTGCCCCGTAGAGGGCCACCGGGTGCCCGGCCCGCAACGCAATCGCCTCCTCCAGTACCCCTTGCACGGTGCGGTGGCCCGCTTGCCGCTGCCAGCCGCGAAAGCCGCTGCCGAGGTACTGAATTTTCAGGGCAATGCGACGGCTCTGCATGGGGCCTACACCAACTCGATGACCGCCATTTCTGCCCCGTCGCCCCGTCGACGCACCGTGCGCAGGATGCGGGTGTAGCCCCCAGGCCGATCGCGGTAGCGCTCCGGCGCTTGCTCAAACAGGGAGCGCACCAGCTCCTTGTCATAGATGTAGGCCAGGGCCTGCCGCCGCGCTGCCAGAGAGCCGTCCTTGGCCAGGGTGATCATTTTCTCAGTGGTGGCGCGAATGGCTTTGGCGCGGGCTTTGGTGGTCGTGATCCGCCCTTCCCGCAGCAGGGCCGTGGTCAGCGCCCGCATCAGGGCCTTGCGCTGGTCGGCGGGCTTGTTGAGGTGAGGGGTACGACGGCGGTGACGCATAGTAGCCTCTGCCTTTTATCTTGTGTCCTGTGGAGATGTTGACCGGTTTTGCCGCAGCGAGCCGGCAAGGCTCTACGTCTTGCTCCTTTCGCGGGGCAAGGTTAGGCCTAGGCGGTTCTTCAAAGCTTGCACCACCTCTTCCGCGGATTTTTGGCCGAAGTTTTTGATCTCCAGCAAATCCTCTTCGGTATAAACCAATAGATCCGCCACCGTATTGATTTGAGCGCGCTTCAGGCAGTTGTAAGCCCGTACCGAGAGCTGCAGCTCTTCGATGGGGATCTGGTTCTTCTGGTTATCCTCAGCTTGCCGGGGCTCTGGCGGGGTGTCGAAGCTGACCTCCTGCAGCGGCGAGAACAGGCCCACCAAAATGCGAGCCGCCTGGCTGAGGGCCTCCTGGGGGGTGAGGCTGCCGTTGGTCCAAATCTCCAAAATTAGGCGATCTTTTTCCAGAGATTGTCCCACCCGCGCCGCCTCAACGGTGTAGTTGACTTTGCGCACCGGCATGAAGACGGAGTCGATCTGGAGAAAGTCGATGGCCATCGATTTGCTGTCGGAGTAATCGACGGCACGGTAGCCACGTCCGCGGCCAATCATGAACTCCATTTCCAGGATCGCCCCTTCCGCCAAGGTGGCAATGTGATGGCGGGGGTTGATCACTTCCACCTCGCTGGGCAATTGCAGCTTCTCGGCGGTCACCTCTCCCGGCCCTTGTGCCACCAAACGGCCCACCTGCGTGTCGGGAGCGTTGGAGCGCAGCACCAGCTCCTTCATGTTGAGTAGGATCTCCATCACGTCTTCCCGCACCCCCGGCACCGTGGAAAACTCGTGGGTCACCCCGGCAATGCGTACAGCGGTTACTGCCGTCCCTTCTAGGTTGGAGAGCAACACCCGCCGCAGGGCGTTGCCCACCGTGATCCCTTGACCCCGCTCCAGTGGCCCCAGGGCAAATTTGCCGTAGTGAACGCCATTGGCTTCCTGATGGGATTCGACGCACTCGGTCTGGTAGGGAGCAGCACTAGAAGCGGCTTTGCTGCCCAGATTGTGGAGGGTTCGGCTGGTCTGCATCATAGAGTAGCCCCGTCCGTCTGGCTCAACATCTGTTTGGAGAACTTAGAAGACTGGAGGCCATGCCTCACATCCTGCAGGAGGGCAAGCCTGTCGCCAGCGCTTGGCCCGCCCTGGGGATCCCTTTAGACGCGCCGCCGCTTGGGGGGACGGCAGCCGTTGTGGGGAATGGGAGTGATATCTCGAATCAGGGTGATTTCTAGACCAGTGGCCTGCAGAGCGCGAATGGCGGTTTCCCGACCGGCGCCAGGGCCACTCACCATTACCTCAATCTGGCGCATGCCGTTCTCCATGGCCTGACGCGCTGCGCTCTCTGCCGCCATTTGGGCTGCAAAGGGGGTGCCTTTCTTGGCGCCCTTGAACCCCGTAGAACCTGCGGAGGCCCAAGACACCACGTCGCCATTGGGATCCGTGATGGTGACGATGGTGTTGTTGAAGGTGGACTGAATGTAGGCCACACCGTTGGGGACATTCTTCTTGACCTTGCGTCCGCGCCGTTGCTGCCGAGCCATGACCTGTGCGTCCTTTGAACAACTGTTTACATCCCGTTTTGCAGTTTGGAGAGGGTGGGAAACTCTGCCCGCCGCCCCAGCCGCGCCACTACTTCTTGGCGGGAGCTTTCTTCTTGCCGGCCACCGTCTTCCTGACCCCCTTGCGGGTGCGGGCGTTGGTGCGGGTGCGCTGGCCACGCACAGGCAGGTTCAGACGATGGCGGCGGCCCCGATAGGTGCCGATGTCGATCAGCCGCTTAATGTTCATCGCCTCCTGCCGGCGCAGATCTCCCTCCACCTGGTACTCGCCTTCTACCACTGCCCTCAAGGCGGCCACCTCGGCGTCGGTAAGGTCGCGGGTGCGGGTATCGGGGTTGATGCCGGTCTTCGCCAAAATTTGGCGGGAGCGGGTCAGCCCAATGCCGTAGATGTAGGTGAGGGCGATCTCGACTCGCTTGTCGCGTGGGATGTCAACTCCCGCAATCCGTGCCATGGTCGGTGGTACCTTTCAAACAAACTTAGATAAACTTGCTCCATAGGCCAGGCCGAGGTTGGCGGCGTGGAGCTTTGGCCGGAAGACGTCGCTGTTGAGGTGAGGAACCCAGAGTCTCCTCTCGCCAAGAGAGGGGTTGCTTGATCTTCCGCGGCGGCAGCAGGGCCGTTTGGATCTGTTCCCCACCGTCGGGCGCACTCCTCCATCCGCCCCTCTACCCCTGCCGCTGCTTGTGCTTGGGGTTGGCAGGGCAAATCACCATCACCCGGCCATGGCGGCGGATGACTCGGCACTTTTCGCAGATTCGACGGACGGAGGGCCGCACCTTCATGGTTTATCCTGACGAAACCAGCGAATATCCATTCTAAGGTCGCCGCGGCAGACTGTCAAAAATTGTTTGGGTTTTCTGACGTGAATCCAATAGGGAAGGGCGAGCAGGTTGGCTATGCTGGTTGGGCGCAGAAGCAGAGCAGGCGCGGTTGAGGAGCGAAGAAGGCGATGCGCTGGCAATGGCTGGTTGTGCTGATGAGCGGCGTGCTGGGCTTGGGATCCCCCGTGTTGGGGCAAGGGATCCCTTCGCCGGAAACAGGCTCTCCCGCTTCTGGGGGGAACCTCTCGGCGGACGGGAATGAACTGAGGACAGAGGGGGATTGGCTGTTGCCCTTGCCCAGCTCTGCCGATTGCCTCGATGCGGTGCCGGAGCGGGGCTGGCTGGCGGTGGGACTGTTGGAAGCGCAGGCAGTGGCGCTGCTGGATGGGGCGAGCGGGGATCCCTTGTGGCAGGTGGCGGTGGGGTTTGCCCCCGGCGTGGTGCGGGTGGATGCGGCACGGCAGGTGGTCTATGCCGCCGGCCCCCATGCTCCTGGGGTGGTGGCCCTCGATCTGCTCACCGGAGAGCTGCTGCAGGCCTACGGGCTGCCGGCGGGGGTTCTGGACATGGCTGTGGATGCGGCCAGGGGGCGGGTTTTCGCCTCCCTGCCCGCCGCCCAAAGCTTGGCGGTGATTCCCGCTCCGAACCGCCAACGGCATGGATCGGAGCCGCCGCAGGCCCGCAACTTGCCGCTGCCGGGGCCACCTTTGGCTTTGGCCTATGCCCCAGAGCGGGGATCCCTGTTTGTCGGCCTGGCTGGGGAGGATCCCCTCAGCCTGCTGGTGGTCAACCCCGACAATGGAGAGCTGCTGGCCCGCTGGCGCGGCGGCAACACGCCGGAAGCCATGGTCCTAGATGCGCAACGGCAGCGCCTGGTGGTGCTCAACTCGGGCAGCCAAGATCTGACGGTGCTGGATCTGGATCGCAGCGGCGAGGCTCTGCAGCGGATTGGCTTGGATTGGCGACCGACGCGGCTGGCCCTTTCTCCCGATGGCCGCTGGGCCTACGTGACCTCCCGCAACAGCGACCGCCTGCAAATCGTGGATCTGGAGGCGGGGCGATTGGCCGCCTCGCTGCGGCTGGAGGGGCAGCCAACGGGTTTGGTGAGGCTGGGCGATCGGGATCTGTGGGTGGTGGCGGCAGGGATCCCGGCTTTGCGGCGTCTGGTGGATATTGAGGCTCAAGTTGGCGAGCGCGAGACCGAGGCCCAGATCCCCTCTTCAGGCAACCGCGGGGTGGTGACGGGGCGGGTGCTGGACATTGCCGGCCAACCCGTCCAGACGGGGGTTTTGCGCCTGGCCGCCACCTCTACCCAACCCCAGCAGACGGTTCGCATCGCCGCCGACGGCACCTATGTCCTGCCGGAACTGCCGGCGGGGCTGTACCTGGTGGATGTGGAGGTGCCGGGGTTTCCGCCCACCAGCACCCAGGTGGAGGTGCGGGCCGGTTTTGTATCCAGCCAAGATATTCGCCTGCCGCCGGGGCAGCCGGCCCGCCAGCCGGAGGGCATTGGCCTGTTGCCGGATGAGCCGGTTTACTCGGATGAGCTGGCCCGCCACCTCAGCCTGGCCCTGAAGGAGTTACAGCCGCAGCGACCCGTGATCCTCCTCAAGGGGCCACTGGGGCCGGATCCCCGCTTTGAGCCGCTTTTGCCCCTCGTCCAGGATCTGACACTCTTGGATCGGGATGAGCGCTACACCGCCGACTTGGCCAAGCTGAAGGCCGTTGGCGATGCCCTGGGCTTGCGCTACATCCTCTTGACTCACCTGCAGATCTCGCGGGATTACAACCGCCAGGGCAGCCCGCTGCTGAATACGGCCTTGCGCTTTCTGGCGCCGACGGTGCCGGTGGAAATTCCCAATTTCACCCCCAACCAGTTGCGCAGCCGCGGGGTGGTGGTGGTGGTGGACTTGCAGCGGGATCGACCGGGGGATCGGGCTCGCTACTACGAGGCCTATGGCCGGGACGACGTGGGCGGGGATCCGCTGTTTGAAGATGCGGCGGCGGGCCTGTTTCGGCTGCAGGTGCGCAACATGGTGCCCGTCTTTATCCAACAATGGCAGGCCAACAATCCCTTTGCGGGGTGAGGATCCCTGCAGCAGGATTTTGTCTCTCCAGAACCCACTGCGATTAGGGGATGTCGCCATGCCTTTCTTCTTCCTCACTTCGCTGCGGCGCAGGGTCCGCTTGGGCAGTCTGGCTCTCTGGTGCTGGCTGGCACTGACTCCAGGAGCGCTGGCCCAGGCGCCGGCCACCCCCCTTCCCCGTTTCACGCCGCTGTTTCCTTCTCATAACAGAGATCAAGCGGGATCCCAGGCGCGGCTGGTGGGCCAGGTGAGCAACAGCCTGGGTCAGCCGGTGGCCGGGGCGCAGGTGCAGTTGGAGGGCTTGGAGAACCTCGATCAGCCGATCCAAACGGACGAGCAGGGGGCGTTTGAGCTCAACCAGGCTCCTGCCGGACGTTGGATGTTGACCGTATGGCACCCCGACTACGAAATAGTGCAACAGGAGATCCTGCTGCAGGCGGGCCTGACCACCCCTGTAGATGTGGTTTTGCAGGTGCCCCTCCGGCCCCAACCCCGGCGTCGCCTCGGCGTTTTGGGAGTGGGAGGACTGGAGCACACCCAGCTTTTAGGCCAGCGCCTGGCCATGGAGGCAGTGCGCCTGGGCCTGATCCCCAATAGCGAGAAGGTGGTGCCCCTGGACAACCGCCGCCTGCAGCCGATTCTGCGCCAGGTGGGCTGGCCGATCTACGAGCTGTTTGAGTGGGATCGCCGCAAGCCGGAAGCGGTAGGCCAGTTTTTCGATTACCTAGGCCTGGAGGCCATCGTCATCGCCCGCGTCGATGTCCTCACCCGCCCGGCCTCGCCCACGGAGGTGAGCCTGCGCTCCCGCAGCCGCCTAGAGCTGTGGCGGTTTGACGAGCAGGGCAACCTCGTGGCGGAGGTATTGGCGGAGGCCAGCCGCGACCAGGTGGAGCGGGGCAACCTCAACGCCGCTGAGCTGGCGCAGCTCTACCAAATCCAGGTCACCCAAATCGCCGCCGAAATCGGATCCCGCTGGCAAGCCAATCACCCCCTGGCCTCCTACCTAGAACTGGCCCCAGGCGAGGCCCCACCCCCGCCCTCGCGCCTGGATACAGCGGTGGAGCTGGTCATCCCCACCCCTACACCCACTCCCTAGAGCTCGCCCCCTCCCGTAGCCCCAGAAGTGGGGGTTCCAAGCAGCCGCTGTCAGCCCTATGCCCCGCAAAGTCGGAGCAAATGGCTGTTCTCGAGATCCTCCAGCTCTTCTAGGGAAGTCCAAAGAAGGGGAGCAGGGGCTAAAGTAACACTGGGGATCCTCGCCGTTTGTTGTTGGCTGCTGCCCATGAGTTCCGAACCCAACCCTCTTGCCGAAGATCGAGATCTAGGCCCGGAAGGAGATGAGCTGTCGCCAGCGTCTTCCGAGGGCGTTGGTGGAGTGGGATCCGGCGATCCTCCCGCTGCAGCAGAGCTCGCCACTTCCTCGTCCGCTTCTGCCTTGGTCGGGATTTGGCCGGAGGGATCCCGCCGCTGGCTGCTGGGGGGAGCGCTCGCCATCTTTCTGGTGGGCCTGGGGCTGCGCCTGTGGCGACTGGCCGAGTTGCCGGCGCCGGTGTTCGACGAGGTGTACTTTCCCAAGTTCGCCCAGAACTATCTCGACGGCGAGCCCCTCTACGACGTGCATCCGCCGCTGGGGAAGTACTTCATCGCCCTCAGTATCCAGCTTTTTGGCCGCAACGAGTGGGGCTTTCGCCTGGCCACCGCCTTGTGCGGATCCCTGATCCCGCTCTTGCTGACCGGCTTGGCCTACCGCCTCACCTATCACGTGGGCTTTGCCCTGTTGAGTGGGGCCCTGCTGCTCACGGACGGGGTGTTTCTGGTGGAGTCCCGCTTTGGCCTGATTAACGTGTACCTGGTGGCTTTTGGCCTGGCGGCCACCATTCTGCTGCTAAGCGGGCTGGAACGCCGCGGTTGGCAACGGGCCGTTCACCTGACCGGCTCGGGGATCCTCCTGGGGGCGGCGGCTTCCGTGAAGTGGAACGGCCTCTGGTTTGCCTTCATGTTTGCCCTGTTGGGGATCCTTGTTTGGGCGGTGGTCTGGCTGCGCCCGCAGTGGATCCCGCGTCTGGGCATTTTGATCCAAATCCGCCACCTGCGCTGGTGGCACTATGCCTTTTGCTTTGTCCTTGCGCCGCTGGCTTTCTACGCCATCCAGTGGATCCCCCACCTGCAGCTCAACCCGCAGCAGGGGCTAGCCCTGGGTTGGAGCTGGACTGGGATCCAGAATTACTTTCGCTCTCTAGTGCTCATCAATCAGGCGGTTTACAGCGGGCACCTGCATGCCGATCTCGTGGTGGACGAAAACACCCCCGTTCACCCCTACTGCTCCACCAGTTTGCGATCCCTGGTGGCCTGGTTCCCGGCGCTGCGCCCTTGGCTGACCACCCCCTTGGCCTCGGCAGGAGCCTGGTCTTGGCCGATTATGGGCCGCCCGGTGGGCTACTACTTCGCCGCGCAGGGCGACCTGTGGCGAGTGGTCCACGGCCTGGGCAATCCCTGGCTGTGGTGGCTGGGGACGGGATCCATCCTGGTGCTGGTCTGGCGGGGGATCCGCCGCTTCCATGGCGTGGAAGCCTTTATCTTAATTGGCTATGCGGCCAACTACCTGCCCTGGTTTATCGTCAGCCGCTGCGTTTTCATCTACCACTACATGAGCGCTCTGGCATTTAGCACCCTGGCCCTGGCCTGGCTGGTGCTGCTGGGCTGGCAGAGCTATCGCCGCTTCTGGCGCGGGGCGAGCATCACGGCAGTAGCCTTGGTTTTGGCGTCTTTTCTCTTCTTTTTCCCTGTTTGGTTTGGCCTTCCCCTCAGCCCCGGCGGATTTTATGCCCGCATGTGGTTCCGACCCACCCCTGTGCCCCTATTCTGCTTCAGTCCCCAAGCCTGCGAGCGGGCCCCCCTGCGCCTGCCGCCCATTCCCGGCTTGAACTGGATTTGAGGAGGGCATGGTAAGCTTTGTGCAGTTTGTTTCAGGAGTAGCTGCGCTTCGTTGCCCAAAGGCGGGGTGCGGTTTGTCAAGCGCTTGTGGTGGAGGTAGTGGAAACCTATGGCTCGATCCTGCCCGCGTCCTGCCAACTCTCCCCGCCGTTACCCCGGGCAGCCGGTGCCTGTGGGCGTCATTGGAGTCGGCAACATGGGCCAGCACCACGCCCGCGTCTTCAGCTTGATGAAGGATGTGCAGGTCGTAGGGGTAGCCGATATCAATGTGGAGCGGGGTTTGGATGTGGCCAGCCGCCACCGCGTTCACTTCTACGAGGATTACCGCGACCTGCTGCCCCACGTAGCGGCAGTAGCCATCGCCGTGCCGACGGTTTTGCACCACGAGGTGGGCATCGCCTGCCTGGAGGCGGGGGTCCATGTGCTGATCGAAAAGCCCATTGCCGCCAGCATCGCTGAGGCAGAATCCCTGGTGAACCGCGCTGCCGATTGCAATTGCATTTTGCAGGTGGGGCACATCGAGCGTTTCAGCCCCGTTTTTCAAAAGCTGGGCCAAGTTTTGCAAAGCGAAGAGCCGCTGGCCTTCGAGGCCCACCGCCTCAGCCCTTACTCTGACCGGGCCAGCGACGTGTCGGTGGTGTTCGACCTGATGATCCACGACATCGACCTGTTGCTGGAGCTGATCCCCTCCCCAGTAACCCAAATTACCGCCAGCGGCAACCGCGCCTCCAAGCTGGGCTACCTGGACTACGTCACTGCCACCCTCACCTTTGCCAACGGTGCCATCGCCACCCTCACGGCCAGCAAGGTTACCCATCGCAAGGTGCGCAAAATTGCCGTCCACTGCAAAAATGCCCTGGTGGAAGCCGATTTTTTGCACAACGAGATCTCCATCTATCGCCAGGGATCCAGCAGCAGCGACTACGGCCAGGTGTCCTACCAGCGGGACTGCCTCATCGAGAAGGTTCACATCGAACCCATTGACAAGCTCCACGCCGAGCTGGAGCACTTTATCAACTGTGTGCGGGGGGGCAGCCAGCCGTCGGTGGGCGGGGAGCAGGCCCTGAAGGCCTTGAAGTTGGCTTCCGAGGTGGAGCGGATCGCCTTAGATGGATGCGCCTGGAGGGAGGCCAAACCCTGCCGCAGCTTTTTGTCTTAGCTTTGCCGCCGGCCTCCAGGCGGGGGCAGGTGGTATCTTCTGCCAGCCGGTCATGGGTGGGGAGGGCGAGGAGGGCAGAGGCTTTGTGGAGAGGCAAGGTCGGGCAATCGTGGTAGAAGAGGGGTTGGCCTTAGCAATCGGCGGCCTGGCGGCAGGGATCCTGGCCGGTTTTTTGGGCATTGGCGGCGGGACGATCTTGGTGCCCTTGCAGGTGAGCTTGGGGATCCCGCCGCTGCAGGCGGTGGCCACCAGCAACTTTTCCATTCTCCTCACCTCCTTGGCCGGCAGCATCCAAAACTGGCGCATGGGGATGCTGGATCCCAAACGGGTAATTTTGCTGGGGATCCCGGCTCTGTTTACGGCGCAGGTTGGGGCGATCCTCGCCAGTCGCCTGCCCGGCTATCTGCTACTAGCGGCCTTTGGGGTGCTGTTGCTGGCGAACATTTACCTGGTGGAGCTGCGCAAAACCGTGGTCGCCCACGCCCAAGCGTTGGAGAGGCCAGGGGTTGCTGCCGGGGGGACGGACGACGCTGGAGAACTCCGCGACCGCCCTGCTGCCGAGGGGCAGATGCCGCGGTGGCTGGCCCGCACCCTCACCGGTGGCGCTGCCGGCTTGTTGGCGGGGCTTTTCGGCATCGGCGGTGGCGTCATCCTGGTGCCCCTGCAGATCCTGCTGTTGCGAGAAACCCTCAAGGTGGCCATCCAAACCAGCTTGGGGGCAATTGTTCTCACGGCAACTGCTGCTACCCTCAGCCATGCGGGCCTGGGCAACTGGATGGCGAACGCGCTCGGCTTTGGAGATGGCACCATCCGCCAGAATGTGCTCTGGATCCCGGGCCTGATCCTGGGTGCAGGTGGGTTGGTCGGCGTCCAGATCAGCACCCGCACCCTGCCCAAGCTGCCGGATGAGATCGTCGGCCTGCTTTTTCGAACCTTTCTCGCCGGGCTTTCCCTCTACGTTTTTTGGCAAGCCTGGCAGGACTACCAAGCCCTGGACAACCAGTAGCAATTCCCAACTTCGACGCCTCACCCTCCCCTATTCTTTTAGCGTATCTGGGTCTAGGAGGGGAGGGAAAGGCTTCGGGATCCCCGCAGATAGCAAGTCGGGCCTGGCCGGCCTGTCCTATTCTGAGTTGCAAGGACGACGCTCGCTCGGCTTGCTGAGGTCGTGGACGGGGTAGCTGCCGAAAAGCTTCAGGGTTTCTGCGATCGCTTCCAGGGCAGCGATTACCTCTGCATCCAGATAGGGTTGGCCGACCGGATTCTCCAGATCGACAAAAAAGACATAGGTCCCCGCCGATTTCTTGGTGGGGCGCGACTCAATGCGCGACATATTGAGGCCCCGCTCTGCAAAGACTTGCAGCGGCTTTAGCAGCGCCCCTGGCACATTGTGGGGCAGGCTGAAGGCCAAGGAAGTATGGGATCCCCCTGGCGAGGAACGGCAACGGCCCACCACCCAAAAGCGGGTGCAGTTATCCGGGTGGTCGTTGATGGGACAGGCCAAAACCGGCAGTTGGTAGAGCTCAGCGGCCCGCTCTGAAGCAATGACGGCAGCGTTGGGCTGCGCTCGCAGCCGCTCCAATTCTTCGGTGGTGGAGCGGGTTGGAATCAAGGTCGCCCGGGGCAGATGGGATCCCAGCCAAGCCTGACATTGGGCCAAGGCTTGCGGATGGGAATAGACCTGCTCGATCTGCTCCAGCCGGGAGGCGCAGCCGATGAGGGCATGGCGGATGGGCAGGATCAGCGCCTGGCGAATGCTCAGCCCCTCCAGTTGCCAGAGGGCATCCAAGGTCATCGAGACCCCGCCCTCAACGGAGTTCTCCACCGGCACCACCGCCCATTCTTGCTCGCCCGCAGCCACGGCTGCCAAGCAGGCGCTAATGGTGGGGTAGGGCACCAGAGGATGGGACCCCTGGCTATGGAGATGGGGCTGCTCGGGACAGGCGAGCAGAGCGGCCAACTCCGTGTAGGTTCCAACAGGGCCGAGGAAGGCTACCGGCGCAGAGGAGACGATTAAAGCCATTCTTTAGTTTTGTTTGCGAGTGTCGCTAGGAGCCAGCTCTAACTCTACTGCCTCGACGTTGCGCTGCAGCGGGCAATCAGGCTCTGGGCAACGGGGATTTGCCGCCACTATCTCCATAGCCTTCCCCACCTCCCGCCGAATCAGGCTCTGCAACTCTTGATCTGCTTGGATGGCTTCCAGGGTGTATATGGAGCCTTCAAAACTGGTGGTGTAGCGGGGCTGGAGGTTGTTGAGGGCCAAGGCGGCGGCATCGTGACAGAATCTCTCACAGGAGCAGTAGCGCTGCTGGCTTTCCAGGAGCAGCAGCTCGTTCACCATCTCCAGAACAGCCCGCTCCATCTGATTTTCCAACCTCTTCAGAGGTTTGCGTGCCTCCATGGCTGCCTCCCGATGTCACTGATAAACAGGACGGTTCTCGGCTTACTTCTGAGGCTGCTATATCCTTCACTACTTGACAAGTCAGGAAAAGCTACCCTACGTAAACTACCCGACTCCGACCGCCCCCCAACCCCCTGTATACGGGGGGCAGGGGGGCGGGGGGATATAGGGGGCTCCTGCGGTTTCTAGCTCAACAGGAAGAGAAGTGACCGCAAACCCCCAGGCGCCGACGCGGCCAGCTACAATTTCACCCCAACTCCTCTGCTGGCGGGAGTCAGTTCTCACTTGCTAGCCCCTCTACCAGAATTGAGGGGGGAGGTAGGGATCCGAACCCACGCTTAAAACCTCGCCTGCATTTGCTGCTACCATAAACCGCCCAACAAAAACGTGCCATAGCGTCAACGTCAGCTAGCTTCCCCGAGCACGTTGACCAGCACTCTCGGCAGGCGGGCAGAAAGTCCGCACAGCAGTTCATAGGAAATGGTGCCCAACTGATCCGCCCAATCCTGGATTGAGAAACCCGCACTCGCCAGATGGGGGCCCAGCAGCTCCACCACATCACCCACCTGAATATCCGGCCTCTCGGTGACATCCCACATGCACTGATCCATCGTGATCGTGCCCACCTGCTGGATCAGGCTGCCGCGCACCCACCCCCGCAGCCAGCCGGAAAGCCGCCGTGGGATCCCGTCGGCATAGCCGATGGCCAGTGTGGCAATGCGACTGGGGCGAGAAGTGACGTAGCGATGGCCATAGCTGACGCCGGTGTGGGCGGGTACGGTTTGGATGTGGGTCAACCGCGCTTTGAGGCGCAGGATCGGCCGCAACCCCGGCACCTGCAGGTGCGGGGCAGGAGACAAGCCGTAGAGGGCCAGCCCCAACCGCACGCGGGGATAGTGGAGATGGGTTAGGGCGCCGGCGGAGTTATCCAGATGCAGGGGGGGCAGGGGATCCCCGGCCTGGCGGATCTGCTCCACCACCTGGGCGAAGCGGGCCTCTTGCTGGGCCATCACCGGAGAATCGGGCTCATCTGCCGTTGCGAAGTGGGAAAACAGGCTACAGCCTTCCAGCTCGGGGATCCGGCAGATCTGCCCCCACACGGCGGCGGCCTCTTGCCAGGGAATCCCCAGGCGGGTCATGCCCGTATCGACGTTGACGTGGACAGGAACAGGCCGCCCGGCCCAACGGGCCACCTGGCGCATCACGGGGATCTGCTCGGCCCGGGTGAGGCTGACCTCCAGCCGCGCAGCCATGGCCTGCTGCAGCTCGGCCCAGGTATTCAAAGCCCCCAACACCAAAATCGGGGCCTGGAGGCCGGCCTGCCGCAGCTCGATCCCTTCTGCCAGGGTGGCCACACACAACCCCTTGGCACCGGCAGCGAGGGCTATGGGAGCCACCAAGCGAGCTCCATGGCCGTAGGCATTGGCCTTGACCACTGCCCAGATCTCAGTGTCTGGCGACAGGCGCGCCTGCAACAGACGCAGATTTTCTCGCAATTGGGCTGCGTCAATTTCCACCCATGCCCGGCTGGTCAGCAGCTCCAGCTCTGGGTTGAAATCCGGCCAGAACCCCGTCTCGCCGACGGGATCCGCTCCCTGGGATCCCTGGCTCTGGGTCCACGAGGCGGACGCCGTGGCCAGGGGGCTATGCCCTGCCGTCGCCAGCGCAGAAGCGTCGTCCGGCGTGTGATCCACAGCTTCACCCCTCACACCAAGCCTATGATCACTGTCAGGTTTAGCGCAAAGTCCACCCGGGCGCCATCCACAGCAGCGGCACTTCCGGGATCCCGGCCACCTCGTGGCTCCCCAACAGTCGAGCGGGCCAGAGATTTTGCCCTTGCGGAGGCAGTCCTTGGCTCAATAGTCGCTGCAGGGCGCGTTGGAAGGGATCTCTCGCCGTTGCTGGCGACAAAGAGGGATCCCCGGTCATGCGCCGCAGATCTTCCACGGCTTCGGCATATCCTCCCAGGGCATCTACCAGGCCCAACTCCACAGCCTGCGCCCCGGTGAAGATGCGCCCATCGGCCAACTGGCGCACCCGCGCCTCATCCAAGCTTTGCCGTCGGGCGATCATCTCCGCATCCAGCACCTTTTCTGCCCCTTTGTCCGGCAAGCGCTGGCGTCCGCGGGCCACATCGCGAACGAACTGGTCGAGGGTATCCTCCACCAACTCTTGCAGCAGACGTTGCTCTTGGGGGGTGGCAGCCCGGAAAGGGGAAAGAATGTCTTTGTACTCGCCGGTTTTGAAGGTCTGCGGCTCTATGCCGTAGTTGTCGAGCAGTTTGCCAAAGTTGAGGCCGCTGATGATCACCCCTATGCTGCCGGTCAGGGTGCCCGGGTTGGCGTAGATCTTGTCGGCAGCACTGGCTACATAGTAGCCGCCGCTGGCGGCAACGTCTTCCATGACGGCAATCACCGGCTTGCCGGCTTCCCGCAGAGCCGTGACGGCGCGGTAGAGCTCCTGGCTGGATCCCACAGCCCCGCCCGGGCTGTTGATGCGCAGCAATACAGCCTTGACGGCGCGATCCTCGACAGCTTCCCGCAACTGATCTAAGGGAGAGGTGGGCAAACCTACCAAAGTCGAGCCCCGTGGCCCTCCTATCGTTCCCTCGATGGTAACCACCTCAATGCGATTCGCCCCTCGAGGGGCCTCTAGCCCGACGCCACCCCGAACCGACTCTGCGGCAGGTCGTGTGCCGCCAATAACAGCCGCAATCAGGCAGACCACCAGCAAGGAAGCGGCCAAAAGGCGGTTAAGCTGAGATCCCTGTGTCACAAGCCCCCCAATGTCGCTGACTCCGTTCTATCACCCGGCAAGCTCCTGCAACAGAGGGCAGGAGCCAGGTGGATCCAATCTCCACTTTTGCAAGTGGACGCTCCAACCCAACTCTTGACAAGGATCTCCCGTCTATTTAGGATAGATTCCCGTACTTTTCACCGCCAAAGCAGCTTCTACAGGCTAAAATTGTAGTCTGGAGCGGGCATAAATCAATTGCCCAGGCTCTTGCCGGAAGGCTGCATCTTGGGGCTTTAGCTCAGTTGGTAGAGCACTTCAATGGCATTGAAGGGGTCAGCGGTTCGAGTCCGCTAAGCTCCATTGGCCTGATAGCATCCGAGGCCCAGCAAATGGTCACTCCTTCCCTCCGACCGGAGGAGACGGCTTCGGCCATGGGATCCCCGCCTTGCGGGAGGTATCTGAGCCGCCGTGAGGCAACCCGGCCATGGTCGCCCCCCTTTCCCCGTATACGGGGGGAAGGGGGTACGGAGCGGGGCTCCTGCGGCTTCTAGCTGACGCTGCCTCAATCCCTTGCAGATCTGCGCCGATCCCTGGGCGAAGGGCCCCTGCCATTGGACAAAGATGCTCTAAAACGCCGCCGAATTATAGGGTGCAACTAAATAAAAAATGGTGCAAACTATTGGTGGTGGCAGGCTGGAGGGATCCCGGGCAGCGATAGTGTGTACTGCGGGTGAAGCAAGGGGGGCAATCGTAGCAAGCTCTCAAGGCAACCCCAGGCCGCAGCTGACCTCTGGGGGGAAGGGAGACGTCTTCTGGCGAAAAAACGGCCAAACAGAGGTTCCGCTGCCAGCTCAACTCCCTGATGAGGAGCCCCCAAGACAAGAAGGGCGGCCAACAGGCCTCGGAATCGGAAAGAAACCTTACAAGATCCCTCCCCTGGCTTGAACCCACCGGAAAACTTCTCTATACTGCAGGGAACTTTATCCTGTACCTCCCCTTCTTCATCCATCTTCGCTTTAACCTATGCGTGCTCCCTCCTCAGGCGACTCGGATCCCACCTTTCCCGAAGCTCAAGCCGGCCAGTCGGCCAAGGACTCCGTCCCGCTTACGCGAACGGAATCGGATCCCAATCCAGAGCGGCATTCGGCCCTGAGGCAGCGGCAGCAGTTGGAGGCTCGGCTACTCGAAGCCGAAGCGGAGCTGCAGGAGCGGCGTGCCCTTCAGGAAAAGCTACAAGCTGAAGTAGAGGCGCTGCACAGTCAACTGGCCGAGAGGGAACTGCAGTCTCGCAAGCAGCAACAGCAGATAGAGCTCTTGCAATTGAAAGCCCAAACGCCTGCAGACGCTGCTTGGGAAGCCGAATGCCGAGCCCTGCGCCAGAAGGTGGCCGAGCAAGAAAAGGCGCTGCAGGAGCGGGAACATGCCCTGCGCCAGTTGCAACAGACTTTGGCAGAGCAAAAAGTTCAGCTCTCGGAGCAGGAAGCTCAGCTGGCGGCGCGGCAACGCCTCAACGAGCGGCAGCGCCAAGATATCGAAGCCCTACAGGAGCAGATCGAGCAGCTACGGCTGGCCCATGCTCAGGAGCGCCGTCAGTGGGAACACCGTCAGCAGGAGCTACAGGCTTCTCTGGTGGAAGCTCAAGACCTGGCGGAAAAACGGGTGGAGATGTTGCAGCGTTTCAAGGCAGAGCTTTCGTTGGCCCGCACCCAAATTGCAGAAACTCAGGCGGAGCTGAACAGCCTGCGGGCTCTGTACAACGACCAACGGGCAGCCTGGCAAGAACAGCGGGAACATCTCGAGGCGCGTCTGGCGGGCTATGCCGAGACAGAGGCGGAAGCGGAGCAGCGCTGGCAGGAACAACGGCAGGAATTGGAAGCGGCGCTGGCCGATGCCCAGGCGCAACTGGCCGCTTTGCAAGCTCAGCAAGAGCAATGGCGTCAGGACTCCCGGGAGCAGCAACAGCAGTGGCAAGCCCAGGTCGAAGCGCTGCAAGCTGCCCTCGCCCAAGCGCAGGCGGAAATTGCCCATTGGCAGCAGGAGCACCGCCGTCTGGAGGAACGGTACGCCCAGGCCCAGCAGCGCCTCGGCGATCTGGAGCAGCGGCTCCAAGCAGCTCTGGCCCAGCTTGCCGACCAACCCACCTGGCAATCGCAATTGCGCTCTGCCCAGATCGCCGTCACCCATCTGCAGGAGCAAACAGAGGCCTTGGAGGGGCAGGTGAGGGCCCTGCAGGCGGAACGCGCCGCCCTCGCCGAAGAAAACCGCTCCCTGAGAGAGAAGTACGAGCAGCAGCAGATGCACCTGCTCAGCCTGAAGACGGCTTTGGAGCGCAAGGGAATAGACATCCCGCCTCGCGCTGGTGCAGCGGCTCCCAATGCTGCCGACACGCCAACACGGTCTGAGTCTCTCGCTTCGCTCCAGGCCGCCAAGCCCAAGTCTGCCCTATGGACTCCGTCCCGCTTACGCGAACAGTCCCGGCCTTTGCTGGCTCGCCCTGATAAGCGGGCAGTGGATCTGCCGCGGTTCTTGCCCCGACCGTGAGGGATCCGGTGGCGCAGCCTGCTCCTCCCCGCTGGCTGGAGGTGTGGGTGGATCATCCCCACTTGGGGGGCTGCTTCACCTACCGCGTGCCAGAGGGATGGGAGCCAGAAGCGGGCGATCTCCTCAGCGTTCCCTTTGGCCAACAGGTGGCGGGGGCGGTGGCTCTGGGCTGGCGCTCGGAGTTGCCGACAGGAGTAGATCCCCAGTCGGTGCGAGAGATTGAAGCGGTGGTGGCCAAAGGGATCCTGCCCAAGGATTTCTGGCCTCTGCTGCAGCGGGTAGCCAACTACTACCTCACCCCCCTAGCCCAGGTGGTGCGCACCGTTTTGCCGCCGGGCTTGCTGAGCCGCTCCCAGCGGCGGATCCGCCTGGTTGGATCCCCGCCAGGGGAATGTTCGCCGGCTGCCCAGGCTTTGCTGCGGCTGCTGCGGGAGAAGGGAGGGGAGCTGTCTTGGCGTTACCTCCAGCAGCAGGTGCCTGGCGCCGAGGTCGCTCTGCGGGAGCTGCAGCGGCGGGGTTGGGTGGAAAGCTTCTGGCAGGAGCAGCAGGGGGGCAGGGTGAAAACCCAACAGGCGGCCACCTTGGTGGAGGACTCGCTGGAGGGGCTGAGCTTGCCCCAGCAGAAAGCGCTGCAGATCCTCAAGCAAAAGGGGGGGGAGCTGCTGCTGGTCGAGTGGGAGCGCCTGGCGGGGGTGAGCCGGTCAGTGCTGCAGAGCCTAGCCCGCAAAGGCCGGGTGCACCTCTACGAGCGACCCTTGCTGCGGCTGGGAGAGGCCGAGCGGCCTGTGGAGAAAGATTTGCCCAAGCCTCTGACGCCAGCCCAGGCCGAGGCAGTGGCGGCCATCCAGCAAGCCCTGGGGCGAAACCAACGCTTTCTGCTGCATGGGGTCACCGGCTCCGGCAAGACAGAGGTGTACCTGCAAGTCATTGCCCAGGTGCTGCAGCAGGGGCGGTCAGCCTTGGTGCTGGTGCCGGAGATCGGCCTTACCCCGCAACTGACGGATCGCTTTCGGGCGCGGCTGGGATCCCGCGTGTGGACCTACCACAGCGGCCTCTCAGCCGGCGAGCGCTACGACCTCTGGCGGCAGATGTTGGTTGCTGTCCCCCAGGTGGTGATCGGCACCCGCTCGGCGGTGTTTGCCCCCTTGGCCAACCTGGGCCTCATCGTTCTGGACGAGGAGCACGACGACAGCTTCAAGCAGGATCAGCCCCAGCCCTGCTACCACGCCCGTCAGGTGGCGGAGTGGCGGGCTGAGCTAGCCAACTGTCCCCTAGTTCTGGGCAGCGCCACACCGGCAGTGGAAACCTATGCGGTCCACCTGCAGGATCCGCAGCGCTGGGTTCGTCTCCCTTTGCCGCAGCGCATCCCCCAGGCGGGGATCCCGGCCACCCTGCCCCGGCTGGAGCTGGTGGACATGCGCCAGGAGCTGCAGGCGGGCAACCGCAGCATTCTCAGCCGCCGCCTGCATCAAGCTTTGCACGAGACTTTGAAGAGGGGGGAACAGGCCATCCTCTTTGTCCCCCGGCGGGGGCACAGTACCTTTGTCTTGTGCCGCAGTTGCGGCTTTGTCCTCACCTGCGCCCACTGCGACGTCTCCCTTACCTTTCACCTGGAGGGCGGGCAGGAGCTGCGCTGCCACTACTGCGGCGCCCGCCAACCCCACCCCCAGCACTGTCCTGCCTGCGGCTCGCCCTACCTCAAGCACTTCGGCACCGGCACCCAGAAGGTGGTGGAGGTGCTGCAGCAGCACTGGCCGCAGGTGGCGATTTTGCGCTACGACAGCGACGCCACCCGCCGTAAGGGATCCCACCGGGATTTGCTGGAGCAGTTTCGCAGCGGCAAGGCCCAGGTGCTGGTGGGCACCCAGATGCTCACCAAAGGGCTGGACATCCCCCAGGTGACGCTGGTGGGGGTGGTAGCCGCCGACGGGCTGCTGCACCAGCCTGACTACCGCGCTGGCGAGCGCACCTTTCAACTGCTGACCCAGGTGGCGGGCCGGGCAGGCCGCGGATCCTTGCCAGGCCAGGCCATTATCCAGACCTATTTGCCAGAGCACCCCATCTTGCAAGCGGTGCTGGCCCACAACTACGAGGGCTTTGTCCAGGCCGAGCTGCGCCAACGCCAAGAGGGGGGCTACCCTCCCTACCGGGCGTTGATTTTAATTCGCCTGAGCAGCAGCCGCCTGGAGGCGTTAGAGCGCTACTGCAGCCGCCTAGCTGAGGGCCTGCAAGGGATCCCGGCGGAGGTGTTGGGGCCAGGACCGGCCCGAGTGGAGCGGGTTGCCGGCCGCTACCGCTGGCAGATCCTCCTCAAACAGCTTCCCGATCAGCCCTGGGATCGCGCCCAGATCGATACCCACCTGCGCCGCGCCCTTGGACATATTCCCCAGGGGATTCGCGTCAGCCTCGATGTGGATCCGCTGCGGATCCTCTAGGGGCGGCAGTTTTGCCGCAGCTTGGCGTTGGATGGCCCCAACCTGTTTTATAGTCGTTTAAGCTTCGTTTAAGCTCAGGGATCCCCCACGGGCTCAAAGGCCGGCGCTAGGCGGGATCCCGTCAAGCTGCCAGCGTCAATCCTGGGAGGAGAAGGATTTGTGGCCTATCGTGTAACGTTGATCCCCGGCGATGGCATTGGCCCGGAAGTAACCAGGGCAATGACCACAGTCCTGGAGGCCACCGGGGTGGACTTGGAGTGGATCCGAGTAGAAGCAGGGGTAGAGGTGATTGAGAAATACGGCACGCCTTTGCCACCGCAGGTGTTGGAGTCCATCCGGGAAACCAGAGTGGCCATCAAAGGGCCCATCGGCACCCCTGTAGGCACGGGCTTTCGCTCAGTCAATGTAGCCATCCGCAAAGAGCTGGATCTCTACGCCAACCTGCGCCCGGCCAAGTCCCTCCCCGGCATCAAAAGCCCCTTTCAAGACATTGACCTGGTGGTGGTGCGGGAAAACACCGAGGATCTCTACGCCGGGATCGAGTTCGAGCGAGGCACCCCCGAAGCAGCCCACGCTCGCGAAGAGATGATGCGTCTTTCTGGCAAGTTCATCCGCGAGGGATCTGCCATTGGCATCAAACCCATTTCGGAGTTTGGCAGCCGTCGCATTGTCAAGTTTGCCTTCGAATACGCCCGCCAGAATGGCCGCAAAAAGGTAACGGCCGTTCACAAAGCCAACATCATGAAGTTTACCGACGGCCTGTTTTTGCAGGTGGCACGGGAGGTGGCCCAGGAGTACCCCGACATCGAGTTTGAAGATCTCATTGTCGACAACATGTGCCTGCAACTGATGCAAAAGCCCCAGCTCTACGATGTGCTGGTGCTCACCAATCTTTATGGGGATATTATCTCCGACCTGTGCGCCGGGATGATCGGCGGGCTGGGGGTGGCGCCAGGGGCCAACATCGGCGATGGCATTGCGGTTTTTGAGGCTATCCACGGCTCAGCGCCCAAGTATGCCGGCCAAAATAAGGTCAACCCCTCTGCCCTCATCCTCTCCGGGGCCATGATGTTGCGCTACCTGGGCGAGCGGGAAGCCGCCGCGAGGGTAGAAGCGGCAGTGCAGTCGGTCATTGCCGAAGGCAAATACGTCACCTATGACCTGGCGCAAGGGGAGCCTGTGGGCACCCAGGAGATGGCCGAGGCCATCGCCGCCCGCGTCCAGGAGATGGCTCCTCCCCAGGATCCTATTCCCATCGAGTCCTAGATCCCTGCTTCCCTCGGGAGAGGGTGAGGGCTCAGTAACCTAGAACCGGATCCACCACCCCCAGCAAGGGTTCTCCCAGCCGAAAGCGGCTCACATTTTCCCGCACCCGCTCGGAGAGGGCAGGGACAATCATGGCGTCGGTGATGGCCGTGTGGGGGGTAATTAGGCAATTGGGCAAGCGCCAGAGGGGATGTCCATCGGGCAGCGGTTCTGGATCCGTAACATCCAGGGCGGCACCCCGGATGATCCCCTCCTGCAAGGCGGCCACCAGGTCAGGGGTGACGATATGTTTGCCGCGCGCCACATTGACCAACCAACAGCCGGATCCCATCTGCTCCAGCTCTGGCCAGGCGATGATCCCCTCTGTCTCGGGGGTGAGGGCCAAGGCCAGGATCACCACATCCGCTCCTGCCAGCACTGCCTGCCGCTCCGCCAACGTCACCACCCGGCTGGCTCCCGGCAAGGGATCCGCCCTGCGCCGCACCACCTCAACGGAACACTGGAAGGGCTGCAACAAGCGGATCAGGGCCTGGGCAATGCCCCCCGCCCCGAAGATGACCACGCGGCTGCCCCAGAGGCTGGTGCCGGATCCCGGCTGCCAAGTCTGGGCCAGAGCGCGGTGCTTGAGATCCCGCAGGCCGGCCAAGGTGAGGGCCAGGGCATGCTCGGCCACCGCTTGGGCATAGACCCCCTTGCCGCAGGTCCACACATAGGCGGGATCCAGGATCCCTGCCTGGGCAAAAGGCTCCACGCCCGCCCAGGGCAACTGCACCCAGCGGATCCCCTTTCCTTCGGCAAGACACTGCTTGAGCTTGGGCACGTCAAAGGCATCGGCCCACACCAGAGCCTCCGCTTCCGCCAGCGGCACCAGTTCGCCACCCCCCGCCAGGACTGCCTCTTTTAACCAGGGTCGGAGGTGGTCGGGTTCGACGGCTATGCGTCTGCCTTGGATGCCCATCAGAGCTCTCGAAGATGACTTCCCCTTTGCCAGGATATCGCTGGCAGAAGGGGGTGGGAAAAGCCTCAGAACTGTTAAGGGATCCCAAAGGGAGGATGGGAAGGGATGCCGGAATCGCTAGGTTAGGAGCTGTAGCCTCTGCCTCTTCTTCTCGTCTTCAGCCCATGACCCTTTCTGAGTTTTTGACCTTGGTGCTGCTGCTTTTTCCGGGCATTCTGCTGTCTTTGATTTTGATGGCCACTTTTGCCGCCGGCGGATAGGAGCTGCCAAGCTTGCTCAAAGCCAAAAACTTGCCCTCTTCCTGCCAGATGCAGTTTCCCAACTTGGCGCCTTGGGTGGTGCCGGCAAGGTGGGTCTCTTGGTCCAAAGCTGTGGCCTGGGCGGGGGCAGCTCTCCTCTTGCTCAGCAACCTACCTGTCCCTGCCCAGACGCTCCTCAACGGGCAGCCTGTGCGGGTAGTAGAGGGGATCCCTTTGTACCAAAGGATGGTTTGGCTGGAGGATCGACGGATCCTGGTTTCCGTCGTGGCAGTTTCCCTAGCCGCCGGCCAGTTGCGCCCCATTTGGGCCGACCCTGCCAGTCTAGTGGGCCTGGGGGAGCTGCCCGCTTTTAGCCGCGAACGGGGAGCGGTGGCTGCTATCAACGGCGGCTTCTTTAACCGCAATACCCGCCAGCCGCTGGGGGCCATTCGCCTGGAAGGCCGCTGGATCTCCAGCCCCATCTTGGGCCGAGGGGCGATTGCCTGGTTTGACGCCGCCAATTCTCCCCCTGGCTTGGAGCCGGTGCGCTTTGCCCGCCTGCGGATGCAAATAGAGCTGCGCAACGACTTGGGGGATCGGATCCCCTTGGTCGGCATCAACAGCGGCTACATCCTGCCCGGGATCGCCCAGTACACCCCTGATTGGGGATCCACCTACACCACCCAGACGGACGACGAAGTTCTCCTCATTGTGCAAGAAGACCGGCTGCAGCAGATCCTGTCGGCAGGCGTGGCCGGCAAAGTGACGGTGCCGATCCCTCCCAAAGGCTACATACTGGCAGCACGAGGGCTAGAGGGCGCTCTAGAAGCCGGCAAGCTGATCCCAGGAGATCGCCTCCGGCTGGACTGGACGGTGGATCCGCTGGAGCTGGAAGCCTACCCCCACATTCTGGGGGCAGGGCCGCTCTTGCTCTTGGACGGCCAGGTGGTCCTGGATGCCGAATTGGAGGGGTTTCAGCCTCTCTTCCGCCGGCAACAGGCTGCCCGCAGCGCCATCTGTCTGCGGCAGGGGCAACCGGACAACAGGGATCTGCTCCTGGTGGCCGCCGGCAATGCCCAGGAAAACCAAGGGCTCACCCTGTTGGAGATGGCGCAGTTGTTGCGGCAGTTGGGCTGTCGCCACGCTTTGAACCTAGATGGAGGCCGCTCTTCCACACTGGTGCTGGGGGAAGAAGCCGTCAATCTGGAGCCAGAGATCGGACTAGCCGACGGCGAGACTGATCCCAATACAACGAGATCTCGGCGGCGCCTACCCGGGGTTCACAATGGCTTGGGTTTTTTCTCCAACCTAAGTCGCTAGCGGCAAACCAAGACAACTCTTCCGGCAGCAGGATACGGTTCTTTTGATGTACGGCTCGAGCGTCGGATCCCCATCTGCTTTCTGGCTACTTTTTAATCAGCTTGACACTCCCTCTGCCTGAAGGCGCAGTCCACAAACGAACTCGTAGAGGCGTTGTCAAGCCACCCCTAGACAGCCCCTTGAGGCAGAGCCCCAAGGTTCTACTTACTTTTCTGAGACTAAAGGAGGCTTCTCAGAGAAGAAAGAGCCTTGCCCCCCTTGCGCCATAGGATCCCGGCAACATCGGTACCCAAGGATCTGGAGCGCGGAGTGACCGGCTTCAAATGGGATCCAACCCCAGCTTTTTCCGGCAACCCTGACGGGAGCCGCTACGGATCCGTTCCTTGTCTGCAGCGATCCTGCTTGCCTACAGAACCCTCATAAAGTTGGCAAAAACCCAATAGAAATTCCCATTCATTTGATCAGGAAACAGCGACGCAATCTATATAGAAATACTGAAGTTTAATTCAACAGAAAAACTATCAAACAACCAAAATTGGTCTTGCAATAAGTTTTACATTATTTTCCAATTAACCGCCGATCCTGATAGACCTTATCAAAAGACCATCTTTATGACGGCAGTAAACAATCTGCGTTTATCGACCTAAGAAAGTAGACCTTCTGGCTCTGTGGTCGCAACCTTTCTCAAATGAACTACTTTGGAATGCACACAAGTTCTTCGACTTCCAATCAAGCGGATTAGTCTATAGTCTATGCCGAGCAAGGCTCCTGGGACGCCTCAAGTCTCTTTTCTATTGAGTTGAGCAAGCCGCCGTCATTGGCCTTCTCATGTATTGAGAGTTAATCTTATCTAGAAAAAGTGATCTTTTGCTTGCATCTTTTTGGGGCACATTTTCGTGATTAAGCAAGATGGCTAGACGCTTAAGCTTTTACACCTCGGCGGAAGTTTTATTAAGATCTCATCCAAAAGCTTTTCTTCTCGCCCATCGCCTCCGCCTGGCAAAAAGCTAGGATGGGCAAGGATTATACTTTCTAACACCGTATTCGGGGCGATTTGTGTGTCGACGGGAAACAGAACTGACTCGTTGACGAATAGGCACAGGTGGTGTTTCATGGAATCCGTAGTCAATGTTTTCCACCACTTGTAAGCCTTGCGTCCCATCAGTTGCCGTTTGCCTTGGCAGGCGGTAGTTGCTTGTGGCTCTCCTTCGCGTCTCCGCAACGGTGACGGATAGGGCTTTTGTTCCTCGGCAAAGCCGCCCAGACCAAGGGCCTTGTCCCCTAGCCCCCTCACGAGATAAAACCGTGGTTCGCACTGCCTCACCCAATCCTATGCCCTCCCCCAAGGATGCCGTTCCTGTTGCCCGCATCAAACAGCCTGCAGCCCAGGCCAACCCTGCTGCCGGCGACCGCTTTTTCCAGCGGGACGGAGCCTTTTCTGCCCAGCTGATCCCCCAGGGATCCCTGCAGCTCTACACCCATCCCAGCCGGGGCATGTTCACTCCTGTGATGGCTCAGGCACTGCGCTTGGCCGGCCAGGGGACGCGGGTGTTGATCGTGCAATTTCTCAAGGGCGGGATCAACCAGGGGCCGGAAAATCGTCTTTTGCTGGGCAGCTCGCTGGAGTGGGCCCGCTGTCGTCTGCACCGCTGCATCGATACGCCTCACCTGGAGCCGGAGGAGCGGGTGGCTCTGGATGAGCTGTGGCAATTTACTCAGGAGGCGGTCAGGAGTGGCCGTTATGGCTTGGTGGTGCTAGACGAGTTGGGCCTGGCCATCAAGCTGGGCCTGATCCCGGAGGCGCAGGTGCTGGATTTGATCGATCAGCGCCCAGTCTGGATGGACATGGTGATCACCGGGCCGGAGATGCCGGATTCTCTCCTGGAGCGCGCCGATCTGATCACCCAGCTACGTCCACGGCGGGATCCAGTCCTCGTTCCTCCTTCCCCAGAGGGCGGCCCCCCGCCGAGAATGGATCCCTAGCGGGTCAGCAGCTCGTAGCCTTGCCAGCAGCGACTGCGCTCTCTTCTCCAAACTCTCTGGCCTGTCGGGCAGCCTGTTGCAGCCATGTTAAAAAACGACCGCTGGATCTACGAGCAAGCGCAACGGGGGATGATCGAGCCGTTTTGTCCTGAGCTGGTGCGCCGCGTGGAGTGGAACGGCCAGATGCGGCCCGTCTTGAGCTACGGGCTCTCGTCCTACGGCTACGACATTCGCCTGTCACCGGTGGAGTTCAAGATCTTCCGCCACGTGCCCGGCACGGTGGTGGATCCCAAGCGGTTTAACCCCAAAAACCTGGAACCTGTGGAGCTGCACCACGACGAGATGGGGGACTACTTCATCATCCCCGCCCACTCCTACGGCCTGGGCGTCTCCCTAGAACGGCTGCAAGTCCCGGATAACATCACCGTCATCTGCATTGGCAAGTCCTCCTACGCGCGGGTAGGGCTGATCGCCAACCTCACCCCAGCCGAGGCGGGGTGGCGGGGCTATCTCACCTTGGAGTTCTCCAACGCTTCCAGCGCCGACTGCCGCGTGTATGCCAATGAAGGGGTGGTGCAGCTCCTCTTCTTGGAAGGGGATCCCTGCCAGACCACCTACGCCGACCGCCAGGGCAAGTACCAGGATCAACCCCAGCGGGTGGTGGTGGCCAAGGTCTAGGTGGCACACCCTCCCCCCAATCCCTCCCGGACAAAGCCTCTGGCAACCGGCATCCGTCGGCTATGCTGGAGGCGTGCTGCTGTGTTTGTCCATGAGCCATTCTTTCCTACTGGCTGCTTCTGCTGGCCAAGCCGAACCCGGCCAGCTTCTTCCAGGGAGCGTTGGAGAGCTCAACCCGGATCTCCTAACGGCTAGCTACGACTACTCCCTGCCCCCTGAGCGGATCGCGCAAGCCCCTGTGGAGCCACGGGATCAGGCGCGAATGCTGGTGGTGTACCCAGATAGGCACGAGCACCGCCGCTTCTGCGACCTCCCCGACTACCTGCAGGCCGGGGATCTGCTGGTTCTCAACGACACCAAGGTAATCCCAGCCCGGCTATGGGGGGCTAAGGTTTTGCCGGGAAAGGACGCTTCCGGGGCACGGGTGGAGGTTTTGCTGCTGGAGCCCATCCCGGCCAACACCTCCAAGCAGGAGCAAATCTGGCGGGTCTTGGTTAGGCCAGGCAAACGGGTCAAGGTGGGGGATCAAATCCGGTTTTGGGATCGCCAGGGATCCCCGGCTGAACTGGGGGCCACAGTGCTGGCCGTGGACGCGGAGACGGGTGGCCGGGTGGTGCAGTTGACCTGGGAAGGGGCGGATACCTTTGAGCAGATCCTGGGGCGGGTGGGGCGGATCCCGCTCCCTCCCTATCTGAAAGCTGCCCACGCCCTTGATCCGACAAGCGCGGGAGTCCGACCTGAAGACTATCAAACGGTCTGGGCCAGACACCCGGGCTCGGTGGCCGCCCCCACCGCCGGGCTGCATTTTACCCCCCAGCTCTTGGAGCGGCTGGCCCAAAAGGGGATCCAAACTGCCTACATCACCCTCAACATCGGCCTGGGTACCTTCCGCCCGGTAGAGGCAGAGCGAGTAACCGACCACCGCTTGCACAGCGAGTGGCTCAAGGTGCCGGCAGAAACGGTGGACACTATTCGCGAAACCCAAGCCCAGGGAAGGCGGGTGATTGCGGTGGGAACAACGGTGGTGCGGGCCCTAGAGACGGCAGCCCTCTCCGGCACCCTGCAACCCTGGCAGGGAAAAAGCGACCTCTTTATCTACCCCGGCTACTCCTGGCGGGTGGTGCAGGGGCTGATCACCAACTTTCATCTGCCCCGCTCCAGCCTGATGATGCTGGTGGCAGCCTTGATCGGGCGAGAGCGTTTGCTGGATCTCTACCAAGAGGCCATCCGGGAGGGTTATCGGTTCTACTCCTTTGGGGACGGCATGCTGATCCTGCCCTAGGGAGAACCCTGCCCTTTGGCTAAGGGTTTGCCAGGAGGGTCGGCAGGACGGTCTTGGCCAGTGGCAAACCAAGTTTGGAGGCGCTCCCATTCCACTTGGGGGTAACCATCCACCGCCCAGTTGGCCCGCCGCTGCAACATGTGCAGCGGGAAGAAGGTGGCTAGGGCCAAGACCGGGATCCCTTGCGAGCGAGCCGCTTGAATGCCGGCGTAGGTGGCTTCAAAACTCAGGCACTCCTGAGGGGAGAGCCCCATCCGCTCTAGGAGCAGACGGTGCAACTGAGGATCCCCTGCCTCGCCGGTTACGCGGTAGCGAAAGTCATGAGTCAGCCGCGCCAGAGCTGGACAGGGGAAGCGCTCCAAAAAAGCCTCCACCTCAGCAGCGGCGTGGCCGCTCACTAGGCCCACCTTGAGCTGCAGCCGCTCCAGCTTCTCTAGGGCCTCTGCCAAACCGGGGACAAGAAGGGATCCCTTCTGCTCCTGCAGAGCCTGTTGATAGTAAAGGGCCTTGCGGCGCAACAACTCTTCTCGTTGCTTGGGGCTGAGCACCCGTCCCTGGGCTTGCCAAAGCGCCGGCAGGCGCTCCCAATCCGGTCGGCCCAGATAGTGCAGCCGGTAGAGCTCCTTTTGCTCCCGGGATCCCAGATCCCAGGGACGCAGGTTCTCCTCCAGCAGCACTTGGTTGATGGCGTGGAGGTGCAGCCCCTCGTCGTCGGCCACCACACCGCTCCAGCTTAGGATCACCCCTTGCAGCGCCATTGGACAGCCTTACCCCCCACTCCTTGCTCTAGGCAGCACGGGCAGGGGGGGCCATGAAGCTGGGGGGGATGGGTTCGGGGACATGCCTTTGCAGGATCGCGTCGATGGCCTGCATTGCCTCCGCCTCCAGCGACCAGCCCCACACGCCGGCTAGGTCCTCCAACTGCTGGCGCTTGCGCGCTCCCCACAGGATTGCACTTACTCCCGGCTGATCCAAGAGCCAGCGCACCGCCAACTGGGGCAGGGTTTTGCCGTAGCGCTCTCGCGCCAGCCGGCTCAGCTCTTCCGCTGCTTGCAAGTAGTGGGAGTAGCGAGGCTCCGCAAACTTGGGATCGATGCCGCCGCGCAGATCTCCAGGCGGAAACTGGGTTTGCGGCGTCAGCCGTCCCCCCAACAGCCCTCGACAGAGGGGGCTGTAGATCAGCGTGGCAATACCGTTGGCACGACAGTAGGGCAGGACATCCGCCTCGATCTGGCGCTCAAACAGGTTATAGGGCGGCTGGACGGTATGCAGGGGAGCCACCTGACGGAAACGCTCCATCTGCGGAGGAGAAAAGTTGCTCACCCCAATGGCGCGGATCTTGCCCTGCTGCAGCAAGCGGCCGAAAAAGGCAGCCGTCTCCTCCAGGGGCTCCAAGGGATCCGGCCAATGCACCTGGTAGATGTCGATCACGTCGGTTTGCAGGCGGCGAAGGGAGTTTTCCAGATCCTGAGCTAGCCAACTTAGGCTGCAGTTGCGCACCACCTTGCCGTTTATCCACTGCAGGCCGGCCTTGGTGGCGATCGCCACTCGATCCCGGCAGCCGGCATCCCGGATGGCCCGTCCCAAAAGCTCTTCCGAAAGGCCGCGGCCGTAGGCCGGAGCCGTGTCAAAGAGGGTAATCCCTAGGTCAATGGCCTTGCGGAGGGTGGCATAGGCCTCCTGGGGATCCGCCGGCCCCCACCAATCCCCGGTCATGCTCCAGGTGCCCAACCCCACGCGGCTCAGCCGGAGCCCCGTCTTGGCAAGTGTAACAAACTCCATGGCAACTTCTGCAAAGGATCCCGTTTCAGGATGCTAACAGGCGCCAGGGGAGGACAAAGCCGGTTGCGCAGACAACCCACGTGCCTAGCTGCTGGTGGAAAAAGAGTCCGGGCTTTTGCCTCTACTTTCCTAACTAGAGGCTCAGTAGAGTGGGGATTGAAAAATTCACATCGGCATGGCTCTATGAAGTCCATTTTCCGTCTCTGCCTGGGCGGCGTTGTAATCTGGGGATTCCTGCCTTCTGCCCAGGCGCAGGTGGTCACCCCCCTTTTTCCAGAACCTGCCAGAACCCCGATTCCAGTCGAGCCGCTGCCCCCTAGCCAGGATATTCCCACTCTGCCGATTGTGCCAGATCCGCGGCCTGTGCCGCCCACACCCCCCCGGCCAAGGCCGCTGCCGACGGGGACTTTTGAGGAAATCAGCCGCTACTTCCGCGATCTCAACCGGGCCAAGAACTTGGCCCGCCAAGCGGCTGAAATTGCCAACGGGGGCTTGCAGCGCTACCGCGCCGAGGCTTCCATGCACGGGGCGGCCATCGACGCGCCCTTTGAAGAGTTGGAAGATGCCTGGATCTTCACCTTCCGCGGCGGCGAGCCCGGCTTCGTCCAGCCCAGCATCGAAACCCAGGTGCGGGTGGATCGGCGCACCTTCCAGACCACCATCCTCTACAACGGCCCCATCCGCTCTCGGCCCTAAGGAAGCCCTGGGATCCCTGGCATAATCAGAAGAGGGCAAGGGATCGGGGGTATGGCCAAGTTTGTCTTCATCACCGGCGGAGTCGTCTCCAGCATTGGCAAGGGGATCGTGGCAGCCAGCTTGGGGCGTCTGCTCAAGTCCCGCAACTACACCGTGTCGATTTTGAAGCTGGATCCCTACATCAATGTGGATCCCGGCACCATGAGCCCCTACCAGCATGGGGAAGTGTTCGTCACCGACGATGGCGCCGAGACCGACTTGGACTTGGGCCACTACGAGCGCTTCACCGACACCAACATGTCCAAGCTCAACAACGTCACCACCGGCGCCATCTACCAGGCGGTGATCTACAAAGAGCGGCGGGGGGATTACCAAGGCAGCACGGTGCAGGTGATCCCCCATGTTACCCAGGAGATCAAAGAGCGCATCCGGCGGGTGGCCCGCGAGACCAACCCCGACGTGGTGCTGGTGGAGGTGGGGGGCACGGTGGGGGATATCGAGTCTCTGCCCTTTTTGGAGGCCATCCGCCAATTTCGCAAAGATGTGGGCCGGGCCAATGTGGCCTATGTGCATGTTACCCTGGTGCCTCTCATCAAGGCGGCGGGGGAAATGAAAACCAAGCCCACTCAGCACTCAGTCAAGGAGCTGCGCTCGATTGGGATTCAGCCAGATGTGTTGGTGTGCCGCTGCGAGCAGCCCTTGCCCCGCAGCATCAAGGAGAAGATCTCCGAGTTTTGCGACGTGCCGGTGGAATGTGTTATCCAGGCCCAGGATGCCCCCAGCATCTACGATGTGCCCTTGGTGCTGGAGCAGGAAGGGTTGGCGCAGCGGGTTTTGCAGATCCTCAACCTGGAGCCGCAGCAGCCGGATCTGCGCGAGTGGGAGCTCCTGGTGCAGCGGCTGCACCACCCTCAAGAGCAAGTGGAGATCGCCATTGTCGGCAAATACGTGCGCCTTACCGACGCCTACCTCTCGGTAGCGGAAGCCCTGCGCCATGCGGGCCTGGCTCTCAATGCCGGCGTTACTTTGCGCTGGATCTCTTCTGAGGAAGTCGAGGAGCGGGGGCCAGAAGCCCTGCTGGCCGATGTAGACGGCGTGGTGGTGCCGGGTGGGTTTGGCAGCCGCGGCATCGAGGGCAAGGTGGCCACCATTCGCTACGTGCGCGAGCGGGGCATTCCCTTTCTGGGGCTGTGCCTGGGCATGCAGTGTGCGGTGATCGACTGGGGATGCAACATTGCCGGCCTGGAGCGGGCCAACAGCTATGAGTTCGATCCCGACACCCCCCACCCCGTCATCAGCCTGTTGCCAGAGCAAAAAGATGTGGAACATTTGGGGGGAACCCTACGCCTGGGCCTCTACCCCTGCCGCATTCTGCCCGACACCCTGGCGGCCAAGCTCTACGGTGAGACAATTGTTTATGAGCGCCACCGCCATCGCTATGAGTTCAACAACGCCTACCGCAGCCTATTCCTCGAGTCCGGCTACGTGATTAGTGGTGTCTCGCCCGATAACCGCCTGGTGGAAATTATCGAGCTGCCCAGCCACCCCTTTTTCATCGCCACCCAATTCCATCCCGAGTTTCGCTCCCGCCCCAACCGTCCCCATCCCCTCTTTTTGGGGCTGATCGAGGCTGCTTTGCGCAGCCGTTCCCGGCCGCAAGCCCTGCAGTTGCAGAACACAGGCTAGGGCATTGGGGTTAATTCAAGAGTTGTCGTTTCTAGCGCGCTATGCCCCGCCACCGAAAAAAGTCGGATTTGCCCAGCAAAATCTGTCTCACCTGCGGCAGGCCCTTCACCTGGCGCAAGAAGTGGGCCGACTGTTGGTCAGAGGTGAAATACTGTTCTGAGCGGTGTCGCAACCGTCGCCCCAAGGGATCTCTTCCAGCTAACGGTTAGGGCAGATAATGGGATCCCGGACGCAGGGGGGAAGGGTTGTCGATGCGGTTTCTCAAGTGGCTGTTGCACAATCCTCACGAAACCGAAGAGGAGGATCCCTTTTTGCGGGCCATCACCCGCATCGAAAGCCTGATCTCGAAGCTGCTTTCCATCTTGATGATCGGCCTGATTGTGGTGGCCGTGGTGGATTTGGCCCGCTTCCTGGTGGCCGATCTGCTGCGGGAGCCAACCGGGTTTTTCTCCACTACTTTGATCGAGATTTTCGGCCTTTTTTTGAATATCCTGATCGCGCTGGAGATTCTGGAGAACATTACCGCCTACTTGCAAAAGCAGGTGGTGCAGGTGGAGCTGGTGATTGTTACCTCTTTGATCGCGGTGGCGCGCAAGATCATTATTTTTGATTTTGAGAAGCTGGGGGGTCTAGATCTCATTGGGCTGGCAGCGGCAACGCTAGCCCTCTCCGTTAGCTACTGGCTGGTGCGGCGGGCCAAACCCCCATTCCGGTCGGGGGATGAGTAAGGCCGGACGGATCCTGGTAGGATAGGGGCGGAGCTTTCTGGCAAGAAACGTGCGCGTGCCCTCTGGCATCACCCACCTGTTCAAGCTGGCTTTGCTGGCAGTGCTGCTTTGGGTGGGATCCGGCGTTGTTTCGGCTCTGGCCCGCCCGCATTCTTCTTACGATTTGCTCCTGGCACAACAGTTGGGCAAAACCGTGAAAACCTACAACAGTCCTCCCCCCATGGTGATCGACCCGGCCAAGTCCTACACGGCCACGCTGGAGACCACCGCCGGCACGATGGTTTTGGAGCTGTTCCCGCAGGAAGCTCCCCTTGCCGTCAACAATTTTGTCTTTTTGGCCCGGGATCACTTCTACGATGGCGTCATCTTTCACCGTGTCATTCGGGGCTTCATGATTCAGGGCGGGGATCCCACCGGCACGGGGCGAGGCGGGCCGGGGTACCGCTTTCCCGATGAGCCGGTGCAGCGCCCCTACACGCGAGGAACCTTGGCCATGGCCAATGCCGGCCCCAACACCAACGGCAGCCAGTTTTTTATCATGCATGCCGACTATCCCCTGCCGCCCAACTACACCATCTTTGGGCAACTAATCGAGGGGGAGGACGTGTTGGATAAAATTGCTACTGCACCCACCGGCCCGCAGGATCGTCCCCTCAAGCCGGTGGAGATCAAGTCTGTTCGCATCTCGGAATCGAACTAGGTTGGGCCAATCCGGCAAAACAGTTTGGTTAAATTAACTTGGCCTCTGGCCCCATTTTTGCAACTTGCTCTATGGGGGACTCAGGTATGGAGTTCGCTAGGCCCCGGCGAATGTCCCCCCGCATTTTGGCTCTGGATTTTGATGGTGTGCTCTGCGACGGGCGGGCGGAGTATTTTGCCTCTTCCTGTCGGGTCTGCGCCCAGGTGTGGGGCCTTGCTCCTGCCCAGTTGGAGTCGTTGCGCCCTGCCTTCGACCGCCTGCGCCCGCTGATCGAGACCGGCTGGGAGATGCCCCTGCTGCTGTGGGGGCTGCAGCAAGGGATCCCCGAAGACGCTTTGCGCCAAGACTGGCCCGGCTGGCGGCAGCGGTTGTTGCAGGGAGCGGGGATCTCCGAGCAGGCTTTAGCCCAAAGGCTGGATGAGGTGCGGGATCGCTGGATCGAAGAAGATCTGCAGGGCTGGCTGGGGCTGCACCGCTTTTATCCGGGAGTGGCGGCTTGGATGCGCCAGATCCAGGCTGCTGGCGAGCCCCGCCTGGCCATTCTCAGCACCAAGGAGGGGCGGTTTATCCAGCAGCTTTTGCTCCGCGAAGGGATCCAACTGCCGCGCCACCGTATCCTGGGCAAGGAGGTGCGCGCCCCCAAGGCCACCACCCTCCGGCGGCTGCTAGCAGCGACCCAGGTAGCGCCTGAGGAACTCTGGTTTGTCGAGGATCGCCTGCAGACGCTGCGCCAGGTGCAAAGGGTGCCGGACCTGGAGCAGGTGCTCTTGTTTTTGGCTGCCTGGGGCTACAACCTGCCCGAAGAGCGGCAAGAGGCGGCGCGGGATCCCCACCTCCATTTGCTTAGCCTGGAACAGCTCTCCCAGCCTTTTGAGCAGTGGTTGATCCCGCCTCCTCCTGCCTCTGGTCTTGCCATCAGCCCAGCCAGCCCGCAAGACTTGAGTCGGGTTCAAGCTAGCCCTGACCGGAAACGCCCGGAAGCTGGCCTTGCCTCCCTGGTGCTGACCTTGGTGGAGCTGCTGCGGCAGTTGATGGAAGCGCAAGTGGTGCGACAGATGGAGGCCAACCGCCTTTCTGCCGAGCAAATCGAGCGGGCCGGCAGCAGCCTCCAGGCCCTGCGGCAGCAAATTCGGCAACTCTGCGCCCTGCTGGAGATCGACCCGGCAGAGCTCAACCTAGATCTGGGGGATCTGGGCTCTCTCTTGCCCCGCCAGGGGGACTACTACCCCGGCCAACCCCACGGCGAGGGATCCCTGCTGGAACTGTTGGATCGGCTGATCAATACCGGGATCGTCATCGACGGCGAGATCGACCTGGGCTTGGCCGACTTAAGCCTCATCCACGCTCGCCTACGATTGGTGCTCACCTCCAGCGCCAAGCTTTCTTGAAACCAGGAAGTGTCGATGGAGACAATTGGGAGAAGAAATGCCAGAAGCAAGCTAGGGAGGCCGGAAATCGCGGTATGCTGGCTTTGGATCCCGTTAATCTCTCTTCATAGTCTTCCCCTATGGATGTCTTCGCCCCAACCGGAAACCTGCATGCCGGCGCCATTTGGCCGGAGGTGGTGGTTACCCTCACGCTGTTGCTCGTCCTGGTGGTGGATTTGGTGGGTGGGTCGGCGGCGCGCAAAAGTCTTCCGGCCCTCTCCCTCTTTGGTTTGCTTGGGGCCTTGGTGACCTTGGTGTTGCAATGGCAGCAGCCCCAGTTGGAGAGCTTCTTGGGCAGCTTTGCGGCGGATCCGGTGAGCATTCTCTTCCGCGGCCTGGTGGTGGCGACGGCAGCCCTGACGGTGATGATGGCGGAGCGCTACTTCCTCCAGGCAGGCGCGCCCACGGGCGAGTTCTATGTGCTGCTCCTCACGGCCACCTTGGGGGGCATGTTCCTCGCCGGGGCGACGGATCTCATCATGGTGTTCGTCTCCTTGGAAACGCTGGGCATCGCCAGCTACCTGATGGCCGGCTACACCAAGCGGGATCCGCGTTCTTCCGAGGCGGCCCTGAAGTATCTGTTGACGGGGGCCAGCAGCACCGCTATCTTCCTCTACGGCATGTCGCTGCTTTATGGCCTGTCGGGGGGGCAGACCCAGTTGGCGGCTATTGCGCCCTACCTGGCCAATGCCGGGCTGGTGGGGATCCTCGCTTTGGTGTTCTGCCTGGGCGGCATTGGCTTTAAGCTGGCGGCGGTGCCTTTCCACCAGTGGACTCCTGATGTCTATGAGGGATCCCCGACGCCGGTGGTGGCCTTTTTGTCAGTGGGATCCAAAGCAGCAGGCTTTGCCTTGGCGGTGCGCTTTCTGGCCACCGTCTTTCCGGCGATGACAGAAGAGTGGCGGGCGGTGCTCTCGGTGCTGGCCATTTTGACCATGGTGCTGGGGAATGTGGTGGCCATTGCCCAAACCCGCCTCAAACGGCTGCTGGCCTATTCTTCTATTGGGCAGGCGGGCTTTGTCTTGATCGGTTTGGTGGCGGGCACCGAAGCGGGCTATGCCAGCTTGATTTTTTACCTGATGGTCTATTTGGCCATGAACCTAGGGGCTTTTCTGTGTGTCACCCTCTTCAGCCTCAAGACTGGCACCGACGAAATCAACGAGTACAGCGGCCTCTATCAGAAGGATCCCTTTCTCACCCTTTGCCTGAGCATTTGTCTGCTCTCCCTGGGCGGGTTGCCGCCGCTGGCCGGCTTTTTCGGCAAGCTCTATCTCTTCTGGGCCGGCTGGCAGGCAGGAGAATACACGCTGGTGCTGGTGGGCCTGGTGACTAGCGTCATCTCCATCTACTACTACGTGCGGGTGGTGAAAACCATGGTGGTAAAAGAGCCGCAGGAGATGTCGCTTTCGGTGCAAAACTACCCCCCAACCGACTGGCAGGCCGAGGGCATGCCGGCTTTGCGGGTGGGCATGGTGGTGACGCTGGTGGCCACCATCTTCGCTGGCATCCTCTCCAATCCTCTATTTACCCTCTCCACTCAGGCGGTGGAGCAAAGCCCGTTTTTGGGGTTCCCGACAGCCCAGGCTTTTGCTCCAGGGTCGGCCAGCCCTTCTCTGGCCGTTGCAGGATCTGCAGCTTTGCCTAGCCGCGGTTCCTAGACCTTCCTCAAGGGCGCCGCAAGGCACGGCTCCCTTACCCCCAGCCCTTCTCCCTTCGGAAGGGGAAATTTACTGGGACAATTGACCCGATGTTGTTGAGACGGTTTCTGGGCTATCTCAATTCCTGGGATCCCTGACCAGCAGCCGTCCACAACCAAACAGAATCTCAAATACCTTCTAGGCTGACATTGAGAAAGCGGGCAATCTCGGCGGCTTGGTTTTCAATCTCGGCCAGGGGAGGGGGCTGGCCGACGCCGGTGAGGGGGATGTCGCCGCGTCCTTTTATGCGCAAGTAGATGGCGCGGCGAGGGTTGAAGCCCTCTCGCAGCTCCACCCGCAGGCTTTGCACCTCGGCAAAGTCGTATTCTAGGCGCACCTCGCGGTTTTTGCCCGGAAAGCCCTGCCGCACCAGGGTTATCTTCTGGGTGCGGCGGTCGAACTCGTTGTAGCCGCCCCCCAGGTTCCAGTACAGGCTCAGCCATTGATACAGCCCCGCCAGGGATCCGAGCACGCCGTAGAAGAGCATGGCAATGCCCTGGGGAATGAACACCAGGCTGGCGGGATCGGAAAAGGGGAGCAAGTTGCGGTGGAAATAGCTGGAAAGACCCGCCAGGGTAAAGCCCAGCCCACCCCCTGTCAGCGCCACCGCCCAAAAGTAGACGCTGGGCCGCCGCGACCCGATTACGGTGTAGCGCAGCAGGTCTTCCGAGCGAATTTCGGGAACAGTCGCAGACACAGACGGGATCCCTGTCGATTTTCCAAGTTGGCTTCTCCCATTTTATAGGCGGGGAGGAGCTTGCCCTGTGGAGCAGCAAGAGAGTTAGCATTTTTCCGCCGCCAACAACAAGAGCAGCCAGGGGGTTGGTCCTTTTGCAATCCAGCCTCAGGGGGGCGAAGCAGGAGAGGGGGTTAAGCGCTGCGGCCCTCTCCGCTTCCACGCTGGGATCGCCCTCAATTTAGGGCTGAGGCTCGCGCGGCGTCACAATTTCCCCTGCCCCTGGGGTGACGGCTGGAGGTTTAGAGTTGCCAGTGGCGCTGGGAGAGGGGTCGCCCTCAGGGGTGGGAGGAGGGGAAGGGGTCTGGTCTGGCTCGGCAACAGGAGGAGAAGGCTCAGGGTCGGGGGGCTCGGCTGCGGGAGTTGGGGTTGGCAAGGCAGCTTCCTGAGCCGTTCGCTCCCCAAAGGCCGAAAGGGCAATCGCCGCTTCCCCGCGGCTGACCGGCTCAAAGGGGTTAAACGTGCGGATGGGGCCGAAGGTGCGCAACACCGTGGAGGCATTCTCCAGGCTGCGATCCGCCACCAGGGGGGCAACGGCCTCGTCGGGGATCTGGGCCGCATCGGTAAAGCCCCAACGCTCCTCCAGCTCTGCTCGGGATCCCTTGATCTGGCCGGGCGGCAAATCCAGAGGTGCCTTCATGCGGATCAGCTCTGCCCGCGACAGCAGGCTGTTGGGGCGGAACTCGCGGTTGGCATCGCCGACCACCAGGCCGGCAGCTCCCAGGGCCTGGATGTAGCGAAAGTTGGGATCCTCCTCCGGCACATCCAAAAACAAGGGGCGCTCGCCAGCGGATCCCAAACGGATTTGGCGGCTGGGCTGGTCGGCGTGAATGGCGTTGTTGGCCAGCACCAACCAGCGGGCAAATTCGCCGCGACGAACGCTACGCTGCGGCTGAAACTCACTGCCAACAATATCGGCAAAGACACCCAGCCGATCCAGATCAGAGACAGCACGGGCCACCAGGGATCCGGGCTCCAGATCCGTGAAACGGCTGCTGACCTGGCTGGGCGGGGGCGTGAAGGAAGCAGGGGGGGTGGCAGGAGCAGAGGGGGAGCGGGATCCCGGCAGAGGCGTGGGCGTCTCCGGTCGGTCGGCGGAGAGAGGGGGAGGCAGGCCCACCGGTCGCACCGCTCTTTGCAGCCGCTCTCCCCACTCGGTTCCCTGACAGGCCGACAACAGCCCCAGCAGCAAGGCAAAACCAGCGGCCCTGAGCCAGGTGCCGGCTGGAGGCAGCGACCGCCTAGACTGCTTGAGCCGATTGAGCTGATGCTGCAATGCTTTCTCCCCCTCTACTGAGCCCATTTGCGGCTGAACTCCTCCAGCACATCCAACAAGTTCAGCAGGCTTTGCATCGGCAACAGATCCGCCAGGGGCAATTCTTTGCGCCCACCCCCCACTTTTACCGGGATCCGTTGCAAGATCTCCGTGACCGCGTCCTCATCCACCTTGCCTGCCCTCACCTGGGGGGCCAGTTGTTCTGCCAAGAGGGTGTGCAGATGGGCATCCCGCAGGTAGAGGTGCCAGCGGGCTACATCGATGTAAACTTCCTCGCCAATGGCAGCGGCCAACTGCTCGATCTCTGGGTTGCTGGGCACTTGGGCCATCGCTCAGCTCCGTCAGTGGTTGCCCTCTGCCGATCATAACTTGGGCCCACCTCAGGGAGAGCTGGCGGCAGAGCGGGCCGGTAGAGGCAGGGCGAAGTTCTCTTGCAACTGCCGCAGCAGCAACAGGTGTTCCAGCGCCAGGCGATCCCGTTCTGTGCGCAACTGGCTCAGTTGGGCCTGAATTTGACGGATATCGGCCTCGTCAGAGTCCCAGGTTTGCAACAGGCGGTAGAGGCGCTCTTGTTGGTTGGCAATCTGCCGGTTCAGGCGGGCCAAGCGGCGGCTGAACTCCCTATCCATTTCCTCGGCCAGCTCGAGGTCGGGCAGCAGAGCCAGGCGATCCCAATGGATGCCCAGGTCGGCCAAGGTGGGGAGGGGCGGATCCAACTCCTTAAGGAGGGGGAAATCGGGAAAAGGCGATAGCTCTATCTCGGGAGAGGCCGGTTGGTTTTGGGCGGGGGTGGAAGCCTGAGAGCCGGCCAGCGGTTGGGTGAGACGGGATCTGGGTGAGGGCAGGTTGGTGGGCTCCAGGGCATGGGGATAAGGACGTGAGTCCTGCGGCGCTGCGAAATGGCTGCCACTGGGGTCAGCCTGGGCCGACAAGGATCCCAGACTAACTAGCCAAAGGCAAACTGCCAAACCGCAAGCTCCGCGAACTGCTTTTTCCACCCTCCACTCCTCAATCTTTCTCAAGCCTGCTCAGAATCATTCCCAGCTCACCTCGTCGCCGAGGTTCGGCGTTGTCTCAAACAAAATTGAGTAGGCATCTTGTTTTTGCCCCGGCTCGAACAGATAGCGCTGGGCAACCCGGGCAGAGGCAGGCACGATGGCCACCCGCACCGGCGGCTCCTCTAGCGACACCAACGGCTGGGGATGCGACCAACGCCAGCCCGCCCAGCCGGCTCCCGCCAAGGCCACCCCAGCCGCTGCCACCCGTCCCCAAGGGGTGCCCCTGCACCGCCGCCAGCTCAGATCGAGCGCCGGCCTGCGGTCCAGCTCCTCGAACACGCGGCTGATCAGCAGCTCTGTTTGGCCAGGATCCAAAGTTGGGGCCTTGAGGTTGGCCAAGCCGGCCTGCAAGGCTGCCAGTTGGCTGTACAGTTGCCGCGCTTGGGGATCGCTGGCCAGCCAGTCTTCCACCTGCCGCGCCTCTTGGGGCGACAATTCCCCATCCAGGTAGGCGCTCAACTGTTCAAAGCGCTCCTCCACCAGCGGCAGTTCTGGCTGGGAGTCCTCGCGGTCGGGGTTAAGGTTGCCGCGAACCATGGTCATTCACCATCGAGGTAGGGTTTTAGGGTGGATTGTAAGCGGGCGCGGGCGCGGGCAATGCGAGACTTAACGGTGCCCAAAGACACTCCTGTGATCTCGGCAATTTCCTCGTAGGCCATCCCCTGAATTTCCCGCAGCAGGATTGTCTGGCGAAAAACCTGAGGCAGGTCGCGGACGGCTTGGTGCAATTGCTCGTAAAACTCGCAGGTGGTGAGGTGCTCATGGGGGCTAGGGCTCTCGCTGGGCAGCTCCCATTCCACCTCACTGTCCCGCATCGAAATCGGGGCATCCAAAGAAAGGGGCTGCTGCTGCCGTTTGCGCTTGCGCAGCTCGTCATAGAACAGGTTGGTGGCAATCCGCCCCAACCAACTGCGAAACTTCGCCGGCTCCTGCAGCCGCTTTAGGTGGCGGTAGGCCCGGATCCAGACTTCCTGGGCCAGGTCGTGCCGGTCAGGCCAGTCGGGGGCCAGGTGGTAGAGCACCTTGTCCACATAGGCCTGGTGACGGCGTATCAGCTCAGCGAAGGCCTCGCGGTGGGGCCGGGATCCCTGCTGGCAGAGCAGCACCAGATCCACGTCAGCGAGCTTTTCGGGCCGCACAGGCACGTCCTTCACCCAGACCGACCAGCGCTGGCCACTGATGTCGCTGAGGGCAGCATCCATAGGTACCCATAGATTATCGAAGGACAACGACGGAGGGATCCCCTCCCAAGCAGAACCTCTGTTAGCTAGACGATAATGGCGCAGTTTGAGTTCCTCCCGCTCGGCCCCCACTCCCCAAACTCAAGGCAGCTGCAAAGGTTCCAGAGGCCGCAGCGGCTACAAGCTCTCGGATTTTGGGGCAGGGGACCCGACCTAGGGCGAACACTCTGCAGGATAGCCCTTGAGCCGGCGACTGGGCTACAGTGGGCTTGCGCTAGGGTCAACCGGCATGAATTCTGATGTCTCTGCTGCCCTCCTCTCCGAGCTCAAGGCGGTGCCGACGCTGGCCCAACTCTCAGCAGCCTCTCTGCAATGGTTGGGATCCCAGGTGAAGCTGCGGGATATTGCGGCAGGACAGGCGCTCTTGATGCAGGATGCCTGGGGCAACGTCGTTTATTTGATCCTCTCTGGCTGGGCCAAGGTGCGGCGGTCTGTGGGGATTCGCACAGCAGAAGGGACACAAGACAGCGCCCAAACCCTGGCTTTGCTCGGGCCGGGCGCTTGGGTGGGGGAAATGGCGGTGCTGGACGAAGCCCCCCGCTCGCGGGATGTGCTGGCCCTGACCCCGCTGCGGGCGGCCGGGATCCCGGCGGCCACCTTCAAGGCGCTGATGCTGCAGGAGCCGCACCTGTGTTATCGCCTGGCTTGCAGCCTCTCCCGCCGCCTGCGCCTGGCCAATTTGCAGGCCGATCTGGATCGACAAAGCCCCCCGCTGCGGGTGGTGCATGCGCTGGTACAACTGGCAGAGGCCTTTGGCGAGAAAACCGAGCAGGGCGTGCGCATTGTTTACCCTCCCCTCCAGGATTTGGCCGATATCAGCCAGGTCAGCCGGGAGGTAGCGGCGGCGGTGCTGGGCCGCCTGCAACAGCAAGGGGTGATTCAGGTGTTGCCGGAGCACCAGTCTCTGCTGCTGGTGCAGTACGCCAAACTGGTAGAGGCCACCCGCCTGCTCTAGGTGCATCCGTCCTGTTTTGGAGACTGCCCATGCGCCCCCGGCCCATCCCGCCCCGGCCCGGACAAGAATCCGTCTGGGACTACCCGCGCCCGCCCCGCCTGGAGCCAACCGCCGAGCGGGTGGAAGTTTTCTTTAATGGCGAGCTCATCGCCCACAGCTGCCGCTGCTACCGCATCCTGGAAACCAGCCACCCGCCCACCTACTACATCCCCCCCGCCGATGTGCGGCTGGAGTATCTCCGCCCCAGCGCCCGCACCTCCTTCTGCGAGTTCAAAGGATCTGCCCGCTACTGGACGGTGCAAGTTGGATCCCAGGTGGCCGTGGATGCCGCCTGGAGCTATCCGGATCCCAGCCCGGAGTTTTGGCCCATCCGCGACCACCTCGCTTTTTATGCGGGCCGCGTGCAGGAGTGCCGGGTGGATGGAGAACGAGTCCGGCCCCAGCCGGGAGATTTCTACGGCGGCTGGATTACCTCCAAGGTCGTAGGCCCCTTCAAGGGGGAGCCGGGGAGCTGGGACTGGTAGGCTCTAGGCAAGAGGGGATCCCTTTTGCCGAGGAAAAGGACTACAGTTAAGTCGATAGGGGTCAGGTGTCCAAAGACGCCTTGACGCGAGCAGGAAAGCGGACAAAAGCCATGACGGTGCGGGTGCCCCTCGACTACTACCGGGTTTTGATGCTGTCACCACGGGCGGACGAGCATCAGATCGAGCAGGCCTACCGAGAGCGGCTCGATCCCAAGCCGGGCGAGCGCTCTTGGCTGCTGGGGTTTTCGCCGCAGGCCGTGGAAGCTCGCGCTCAGCTTATTCAAGAGGCAGCCTCGGTGTTGCTTAACCCAGAGGCGCGACAAAACTACGACGAACACCTGACACCGGCGGATCCCACCCTGACGGTGGAAGAGCCCCTCTTGCCAGGAGTGCTGTGTTTGTATTGCGAAGTCGGAGAGTACCAAGCGGCCTTAGATTTGGCTCAACAGATGCTGGAGCAGGGCCACCCTGCCCGTTCTGACGCCATTTTGGCGCGGGCCATCGCCCGGTTGGAGCTGGGCCGGGAAGCCTGGCAACAGGGATCCTACGAAGAGGCGGCGCGCTCTCTGCAGGCGGGCCTGGCGGAGCTGGAGGAGTATCAGGCTTTTCCGCAGCTGCAAGCAGAGCTCCGCTTTGATCTGGGCAAGCTGCGTCCCTACCGCATTTTGCAGCTCCTCAGCCTTGAGACTAGCGCCCCCGCCCAAATCGGCAAAGAGGCGCTTGCCGATCCTGTCCTGGCGCGGCAGCAAGGGCTTGCCCTCCTGAAAGCCATGCTGGACGAGCGGGGTGGCATTGAAGGAAGTGGGCAGGATGGCTCTGGCCTCAGCACAGAAGATTTCTTGCGCTTCATCCAGCGGGTGCGCCGTCACCTTACTCTCCAAGAACAGCAGGAGCTGTTTGAGCGAGAGGCCGAGCGTCCCTCGCTGGTGGCCGCCTACTTGGCCGTGCAGGTGTTGCTGGCAGCAGGCTATCTGGAAAAACGTCCGGCCTTGGTGCGGCGTGCCCGCGGCTACTTGGCCCGCCTGGCCCAGCGGCAGGATGTCCATCTGGAGCAGGCCATCTGCAGCCTGTTGCTGGGGCAGACCGAGGAGGCGCTTGACCATCTGCGCTCCAGCCAAGAAACAGAGGCCCTGCAGTTTATCGAAGAACACTCCGCCGGCTCCCCTGACCATCTGCCGGGTCTGTGCCGCTTCACAGAAAGGTGGTTTCAAGAGGAGGTGTTCCCAGAGTTTCGCGGCCTGGAAACTGCCCAAGCAACCTTGCAAGCTTACTTCGACAACCCCCAGGTTCAGGCTTACCTGGACGAGATGCCCAGTCGCGAGAGCTCGCCGGCGGGGACGCTATCTCCCCCATCTTTCCACCCCGCACCCCATTTGCCTGCTATGGTGGGTGGCCCACGCCTAACTGAGCAAACACAAGAATCGCCTCGCCCGCCCGCCCCCTTTCCGCGGGGAGGGACAGCGCCTCCTCCAGAGCCCCCGCGTATGTCCGATTTGCCCGCCTACCGGCGCGGCGAGGGGCCGGCCAAGCCCCCCTTCGAGGAAGGGATCCCACACGCCCACGAGTGGGGATCGCAGGAGGTGGAGCGTTACCGCCGCAGCCGCCTGGGATCCCGCCGTGGTCGGGGTGAGCGCCCTGCCATTCCCCTCGGCATCGGCTTGGCCGGAGTGGTCGGCGTGGGCATCCTCTCCCTGCTGGTGATCTGGCAGATGCTGAGGAGCCTGTTCACGCCGCCAGCGCCGCCGCTGGAGCAGCCCCAGGTGCAACTGGAGCAGCCGCCGGTTGCCATCGACGCTCCGGGCCAGCCAGAACCCACGCCTGAGCCTGAATTGACCGGCCCTCTGGCCGAGTGGCGGGGTGTGCGACAGGTGCGGGTGATTGCCAATGAGGGCATTAACATTCGCCAGCAGCCCAGCCTGACTGGGGCTATCGTCGGGGCCGCCCCGCGCCAAGCTTTGCTGCGGGTGGTAGAGGTGCAGGCTGGCGAAGGACAGGTGCCTGTCTGGTTGCGCGTTGAGCGAGAGGGGGCCCCAGGGGGATGGGTCGCTGCCCAATCCGGCTCAACCCGTCTGGTGGAGCGACTCTAAGCCTTTCCTGCTGCCAGCTTCCGTTCTCCTTTTGGGGGATAACCTGTCTCCCGTTTGCCTGCAGTGGATATTCTGCGCAATGCCCCGCTGGGAATCTACCTGGAAGAGCCGCGCACCTGGCTGCACCGCCTCGATCCGCGCGTGAAGCTGGCCTGGCTGCTCAGCTTTCTGCTCAGCCCAATTTTGGCTGGCAATGGCTGGCGCCTGGCCGTGGTGGCGGTTCTGTTGTTCTTGACGGTGGCAGCCCGCCTGCCGCGTCGGGTCTGGTCGGGCCAGCTCTCGCTGGTGTTAGCCCTCAGCCTGCTCACTTTTGGGATCACCAGCTTCGCTCCCGATGGGTTGGGGGTTTTCCCGCAGCCGCAGCGGCAGGACGCGCAGGTGGTGGGCTATGGGCTCATCCCCGGCTATGACGGGGGGGTGGAAGAGGGATCCCGCGCAGCAGCCAAGCGGGCCTGGCGGGAGCAAACCCGTGCCTGGCCGACTCCCTACCGCTACCGCTTGCTGCAGGTTTCCCTAGGGGAGCGAACCTTTCAGGTGTCCCGCCGTTCCCTGTCGGTGGCTTTGCGGCTGGGCACCCTCATCTTTACGCTGCTCTACGCCACCAATTTGTTTTTGCTGACCACAGCCCCAGAAGAGATCACAGAGGGGATCGGCCACCTGGTGCAGCCTCTAAAACGCTGGGGATGGCCAGTTGCGGAGGTGATCCTCACTCTCACCTTGGCGCTGCGCTTTCTGCCGCTGGTGATGGAGGAGGTGCAAAACCTGGTGCGGGCGGTGCGCACCCGCGATGTCCGCTGGGGATCCCTCAGCTTCCGGGGCGGGATCCAAACCCTGCTGGCTCTGGTGGAGCGCTTTTTTGAAAACCTGCTCCTGCGGGCAGAGCAGACAGCCATGGCCATGCAGGCGCGTGGGCTGACCGGCCCCGACCACCCCTTGCGCTGGCACCGCCTACACCTGCGGCAGCTAGATCGCGGGGCGCTGGCCCTGCTGCCCCTGTTTTGGCTGCTGAGGGCCTTGTCCCCCTGAGGCTACGGCCGGGGGACGCAGTTCCTTGCCAGCCAGCGGCAGGAGCAGCCGGGCAACGGAGCGCCCATCCCCAGAGGAATAGAAGGAGAGCTGCCCTCCCATCCGCTGCAGTAGCCGTTGGCACAGGCCAAGTTCCAGGCCGGGGCTCGCCGAGAGCGGCGATTGGAAGAGGGGATCGGCGTAGATGACCTGTTGCGGATCCCATTGCAAGGCCGTCAGCAGGTGGGGATCGAAGCTGCCCTGATCCACCACCAGCAGCTCTGCATAGCCCTCTGTGGCTTGGCTCCACAGATCCAGCCGCCCCCCCTCCGGGCTGCGCAAGGCAGCGGCCAGCAGCACTTCCCAGAGGATCATCTCCAATCGCCCGACATCGCCCTGGACGACGAGGCTGAGGTCGCCGTGGGCGCGCGGCCACAGCTTGCGTTTTTGGGTCAGGCCCTCCACTCGGCGCAGGCTTTTGCGCACCAAGGTTGCTAGGGGCACCGACAGCAACTGCGGCTGCACCTGCCACGTTTCCGTCTGCAACAGCGGCTCGGCGAAGACGGCCAGATCCCGCAGCTCCCTGCCGATTTCCACCACCTTTTGCCAGCGGGTGGCCTCATCTCCCCGGATGCCCGGCACTTGGCCAAGGCGGCGCAGGCCGTCCAGCAGGGCATTTTGCAGATCCAGCAGGCGGCGGTGCTTGTACCAATTCAACTCGCTGAGCACCTCCTGCCGCTCCTGCAAAGTTTGCACCCAAAGCAAGCGCCGCAGCGTCCAGCCACAGGTTTGGGCCATCAACGTCACAGCCGCCTGCTCCTCTGCCTCCCAGACTCTGTCCGCCTCTGCTCCCAGGATCAAAACCCCCAGGGGCTCCGGCAGCGAGGGATCCGTCTCCCCCAAGGGCACCAGCAGCCAGGATCCCAGGCCCACCGAGTTTAACCAGGCGCGGCTGGCAGCCGGGATCTGGTCTTGGGCAAGCGGGAGGGGACCCCTCGCCTGCAGCGCAGCGGCCAGCAAGGGATCCTGCCGATTGATCTCAGTGGGGCCGCTGGGGCAGAACTCGGGGGCAGCGGCAAAGGGCGGCTGCAAGCAGGCCCGGCTCTCCCCCGGCTGCCAACTGACCACCAGCGCCAAAGGGATCTGGAGGAGTTGGGCCGCCTGTTGGGCGATGGTGGCGTAGAGAGCCTCAGGGGTGGCCAGGTTTTGCAAAGTCAGACAAGTGGCGATCAGGCCGCTGAGCAAGTGCTCTTGCCGTTCCTGCCGTTGCTGAGACCGAAGTTGCCGCAGGAGCAATCCCACTTGTTGGGCAGTCCCGCGCAGCAGTTGCCGTTCTTCTCGGCTCCAAGCCCTTGGCCGCGGGTGGAGCACTAGGATCAGCCCTTCGGGGGTGGCAGTGCCGCTGGCGCCGGTATGAGTCAGCATGAGGGAGCGCACCCCCAAAGGGGCCAGTTCTTGCCGCCAGGAGAGCAGGCGCAGATCCTGGTCGTAGTTTTCCGCCGCCACCACCTCGCTGCGCAGCAGATCCTGCCAGTCTTGCTCGCTTAAGGAGCTGAACTGCGGCGGCAGAGCCTGCTTGCCCTCGCTGCGGTACTCGGAGAAGAGGCGGGGGTTCGGCCTATCGGGATCCACTGTCAGGACGGCCACCGCACTGGCTTGCAGACGCTGGCCCAGGCCGACGACGGCTTGCTGGAGAGCCTGCGGCAGCTCCGCCGGGTTGTAAAGCGAACGGCCCACCTGCTGCACAAACTCTTGCTCGTCGGCCAACTGGCGGATGCGGCGATCCAGATTTTCCAGGGGGGCGGCTAAGGCCAGCCCATTGGCGGCGGCGGCCACCAACTGGCGCTCCACAGCTTGCCAGGTGCGGGGCACATCCGATTGCACCCAAATGAACCCCAGCAGATCTTTCTCCAGCAAGATGGGGGCGGCCAAGGCCGCCTGGGCCCGCAACTGCTGCATCAGCTTGAGGGGGATCTCGGAGCGGGTCGTCCCTGTGCCGCCTACCACCACCTGGCCATCGGCGAGGGTGTAGTACATATCTCCCAACTCCCGCAGCGAAAGGCCGCCATCTCCTGGCGACGCTGCTCCTGCTTTGGCCTCTTTGGACATGGGGGCAGGAGTAGGTGGCTGGCTGGGTCTAGAGGCGCTTCCATGGGGAACAAACCGCCCCCGGCTGCGCTCGTGCCAGTACACCTGGATATGGACGGCGCCCAGGCAAGTCTGCAGCTCCTGCCTCACCAGGCTGACCCGTTCCTGCAGGGATCCCGCCTGGCATATCGCCGTTCCCAGCCTCAGGAGCGAATCCTCAAGGCGTTTTTCGCTCTGCTGCCTCCAGGCATTTTCCAGCTCCTGCAAAGAGGCGGCCAACTGGCCCAGCAAAATCCCCAGGAGCGCTTTCTCTTCCTCGCGGGTGGTAACCCCCCACATCTGGGATCCCAGCATCAGGATCCCCAGGCAGCGCCGCCGCCCTGCTGCTGAAAAGGGGTAGATGAAGCAGCCTTGGATCCCGCCCAGGCGCCTGGCTTCCCGCTGCCAAAGGCCCATGCGCGGCTCCTGGGAAAGATCGGGCACGCTGATGGGCCGCTGCTCGATCACCACCTGCTCCAAGATCTCCCCCGGCTGCAGGGGATGCACCCCTCGCAAGAGAGTTGGCTCCTCCACAAGGCTAAACCCTCCCTGACCCAGCAACTGGTGATTTTGATAGTCATAAAAGGCCAGCCAGATCAGCGGCGCCCCAAACACCGCCTTGACATACTCCAGCGTGAGCTGAATGAGGGCATTGGCATCGCTCTGCTCCCGCATCTGTTGCAAGGTTGCCTGTAGGGCAACTAGGGGAGAGATGGCCCCAGCTCCACTGGAAGAATAGGGGGAAGGAGGTTGAACCATGGCCCGACGTGGGTTATGCAGGTTTCTGCAGAGGGAAAGCGGCCGCAGCTTTCTCTTGGCCCACCTTAGCCATGCCGTTACTTGGGCGTCAGCCCCTCTCCCAGGAAAGGGGAAGCCCCTCTTGAAAATGGGGCTGCTGGGGAACCTAGGCCCTTTTCAAGGAGCTGGGAGCCGGGACCCGCGCAGTTTGGAGGTGTTGGTGACCAAGCTCTGCACAAAGCGTTGCAAGCGCTGGCGTAGGTTTTCGTCCTTGAGGTTGCCCTGCTCATCGAAGGCGCTCCAAGCCCGACCAATGGCAATCTGCTCCGGGATCGCCCAGCCATGCACCCACCGCACAATTAAACGCATCTGGTTGAGGGTATTGCTGTTGCTCTCACCGCCCAAAACGCTGATCAGCCCGAAGACCTTGCCCTCTAAGTGTTCAAAGCTCAAGAGATCGAGAGCATTCTTCAGGCTGCCGCTGATGCCGCCGTGGTACTCAGGGCTAGCCAGGATGATCCCATCGGCCCGCTTCATTGTTGCCCGCAAAACCTCCACGTCGGGATAGTCCGGGTAGGATTCCGAACCATCGGCAAAGGGCAACTTCATTTGCCGCAGGTCGAGGATGTGCAAGAGAAGCCTCAACCTCTCAAACTCGCACCGCACCACCTCTAGCGCCTGATAAGTCAAAGAATTGGGCCGCAAGCTGCCGCCGATGGCCACGAAACAAGCTCCAGAGGCTTCAGCCATGACGGCTTGCCAATCGACAGTAGGGGCTTGCAGGGTTGAAGGAGACATAAGCCAGGCTCCTGAGCAGACATTAGTTATGCTTCAAACAATCATAACTCATACTAAATCTGCATTGTAAAGATTTCTTTAGCCGTCTTGCTGAATAAGGCTGACGCATTGCCGAAGCGTCGCGCAGCGATAACAGCCGGATTCTGCTTCGGAGCTGGGATCTGGATATCTCCCAGCAGGGGAAGCTGGGGCCAGCGGATTACATGTAGCAGGTTGGAAAAATCATCTCGCCAGAGGGGATCCCCAGCTTGGGGCAAAAGGGGCTGCCAGGGATCCCAGTCTTGCCGGCCACCAGGGCTTTTGGCCATCAGCACCCAGTGGGAAGGGGCTAGCCCTGCCCGGCGCTGGGCGGCGGTGAGCTCTTCATGGGCTTGCTGCCAGGCGGGAAGCCGCAATGCTCTTGCCAAGGCGGCCAGCACTGGCGCCAAGTCCAGGTGGCGGTTGGTGATGTTAAAGAGCAGCCAGCCCTGGGGCTTGAGCTTGCGGAGGTAGAGGGTCAGGGCCTCCTGGGTAAGCAGATGCACCGGCACGGCGTCGGAGCTGAAGGCATCTATCACCATCAGGTCGTAGCTGCCATCGGGGATCCCTTGCAGGCGGAGCCGGGCATCGCCCAAGATCACCCGCACCTGCGCCCGCCGGCTGGCCCAATCGAGATAGGGGAAGTAGCGGCCCGCCCAGTCGGCCACGGTGGGATCCAACTCGAAAAACGTCCACTCATCCCCTGGCTCGGCGTAGGCGGCCAAGGTGCCGATCCCCAGCCCCAGCACCGCCACCTGGGCCGGAGAAGAGGGCGGCTGCGCCCGCCACCGCTGGAACACCTGACCCACCGGCCCCTCGCGGGAAAAATAGGTGAGCGGCTCCAGGGCCTTTTGGGGATCCAGGTTTTGGCTGCCGTGCAGGGTGGTGCCGTGGAGCAGGCTGCGGAAGGATCCGTCCTCAGCGTGGTATTCCACAATCCGGTGGAGGCCAAAGGCGCTGCGCTCCTCGGCCACCACCTGGAGCCCCGGCGGCAGCCAGGTTTGTCCTAGCAGCAACACTAGACCCATCCCTGTTCCCACCCAGCGCCTTCTGCTGCCTTCTCCTACAGACCCCAGAAGGGCCATCCCCAGAGCCAAGCCCCCAGCGGCTCCAAGGCGAAAGAGCGCCTGAGGACGAAAGCCCAACAGCAACAAAGGCAAGAGCAACCCCAGCCCTAGCGACAGGCCCAGCCGCCCTCCCCGTGCCGCTAAGGCCGCCAGCGACACCCCCAAGAGCAGGGGGTACTCCAGTAAGGTCTCAAACATCTGCGGCGCCAGCAAAGCGGAGAACAGCCCTCCCAAGCTGCCTCCCACAGCCAGCCACAGGTAAAACTGCGTCAACTGCTGGGCGGGTGGACGGGATCTGGCCAACTGACTGTGACAGGCCCAGCTCACCAGGCCAAAAGCCCCCAGATGTAGCGGCAACACCCAAAACCAAGGTCTCGCCCAGCCCAGAACCTGGGCCCCTAGCGCTCCACAGGCCAGCAGAGCCGTTGTCCCTAAAGCCAAGTCATTGGGGTAGAGGCCGCCGAAGGCCAGTATGAAGGTCATGAGGTAAAGGCTCAGGGGAACGGCCCACAGCAGGGGCACCGCCGCCACGTCGGTGGTCAAGAGGGTGGTGGCCGCCACCAACAGGCCCGCCGGCAAAAAGGCCCAGCCGGCCCAGCGCCAACGCTCCCGCCAGGAGACGGGGGGGATCTCCTCCACGGGATCTCCCCTCGGGAAAGTCACCTCCCGCCCGTTCAGCATGAGCCCCACCCCACCCAGCAGCACCAGCGCTGCGACCAGAGCGTAGGATCCCGTCCACAGGTGGGTTTGCCCCGACAGAGACAACCGCGGCTCCAAGAGCAGCGGATAGCCCAGCAGCCCCGCTAGGCTGCCGGCATTGCTGGCCACGTAGAGCCCGTAGGGATCCCTTTTCGCCTCTCCCAGCGCCCGCTGCAGCAACGGCGTCGTCCCCGACAGGAGAAGCAAGGGTACTCCCGCCCTTGCTGTCAAGTCAGCCAACAGAGCTAGGGAAGGGAAGACCCCTTCCAGTTGGCCAGGGATCCCAAACTGAAAGGGCAAAAACTTCAGCCCCGCCAGCAGGAGGATCCCGTGCAGCAGCACGCCCCAGCCGGGAGCGAGCCCTCGCCCCAGCCGGTCTGCCCACAGGTAGCCCAGCAGCAAAGCGAGCTGGAAAAAGACCAGGCAGGTATTCCAAACCAGGGGGGATCCCCCCCAGAGCGGCAGCAGCAATTTGCCCACCAACAACTGCCCCCAAAAAAGGCAAAAGGCGCTGCCGAACAACGTGAGGCCAACCAGCAAAACCACAGCCGTGCCCCCAACCCCTGGCTGTCAGTTCTAAGAAGCTTGGATGCCGGTGCTGGATTCAGGGGCGGATCCCAGCAGCCGCGAACCTCCGCCCGCCCAAGGGAAGTTGCAAACTCAGCTCAGCGGCTCATCACCTGTAGGGGAAAGCGTTCGGCCAACTCCCCTTCCACCTTGGGTAGCCATTCTTCTTGGAACACCCACACCTGGCCCTGCTGCACGCGGCCATCCGGGTTTTGTGTTAGCTCCAGCCAATAGACAAACTGATCCCCCCGCAGCACCACGCCTTGGGTGGCCAGGGCAAGACTGTAGCCGGGATTGTTGGCCAAGGCTTCAGGGGCCGGGTAGCGGATCACCTCCACCGCCCGATCCAAATCGGCGGCGATCTCCGGCCCGTAGATCTCGCGAATGGCTTGGAAAAGATCCTCTGCCGTCAGCCCTTGCGGGCGAAAGAAGGTCATGCGCTCCGAGCGAATCGTCTCCCGATCCAGCGGGTTGATGATCCGGCCCGGCGGGGCCACCGAGGCCAAAAAGGTAAATCGGGATCCATCCGGCTCCACGCGGTGAATGTTCAAGGTTTCGCCCGGGCGGGGCCGCAGCACAGGATTATTTCTCACCCAGGCCGCCGCTTGATCCGGCGATTGCCCAGGGATCCCCCATGCCGCCGATGGAAGGCCCACCACTGCCCAGCAGGCTATGGCCAAACTGATTGCGTCAGCGGGACGGAGTCCTTTCGCGTCGTCGGGACGCAGTCTTCTACCCCGGCCCGACAAAGTCCTTCCCCAGCTCGCGCCCAGGATTGGCCACGGATTACAATGCACCTTCTCAATCCTCCGGACAAACAAGACAAAATGCAAAACGAAAGGCGAAAATAATGTCCACAAAAAGCTAGAAGTTAACAGGCGGGCGTAGACAAGGCGACGTTTACCTCGGAGCGCACCCCGCTCTACCCATGTCTAGTGTATCTGGAGAGCGCAGCGGGATCGTTGCGCCTCAGCGCGAGCATTGCGGCCAATAGTGGCAAGGAGGCTTTGGCGAAATCCCCAAATCTCCGGGGTCACATCCCGCAAAACGTAAAAGATACCTTAAGATTAACGGTAAGCAAATCTCACACGCATCAGGTCAGCACCTCAGGAGGTAACCGATGGCTCTCGTTCCCATGCGGATCCTGCTGGATCATGCCGCCGAACATGACTACGGCATTCCGGCTTTCAACGTTAACAACATGGAGCAGATTCAAGCAATCATGCAAGCTGCCCATGAAACCAACAGTCCAGTCATCCTGCAAGCCTCTCGAGGGGCGCGCAAGTATGCGGGCGAGCACTTTTTGCGCCACCTGATCCTGGCGGCAGTGGAAACCTATCCCCACATTCCCGTCGCCATGCACCAAGACCACGGCAACAGCCCCGCCACCTGCTACTCCGCCATCCGCAACGGCTTCACCAGCGTCATGATGGATGGCTCCCTCAAAGAAGACGCCAAAACGCCGGCCAGCTATGAGTACAACGTGGCCGTTACTGCCGAGGTGGTGAAGGTGGCCCACGCTGTCGGCGTGAGCGTGGAAGGAGAACTGGGCTGCCTGGGATCCCTGGAGACAGGCCGCGGGGAAGCAGAAGATGGCCACGGCGCTGAAGGGGCCCTCAGCCACGACCAACTGCTCACCGATCCGGATCAAGCCGTGGACTTTGTGGAGCAAACCCAAGTGGATGCGCTGGCTGTGGCCATCGGCACCAGCCACGGCGCCTACAAGTTCTCCCGCAAGCCCACGGGCGACATTCTCGACATGGAGCGCATCGCCGAGATCCACCGCCGCCTGCCCAACACCCACCTGGTGATGCACGGTTCCTCGTCGGTGCCCAAGGAGCTCATCGACATCATCAACCAGTACGGCGGCTCCATTCCCGAAACCTACGGTGTGCCGCTGGAAGAAATTCAGCGGGGCATCAAAAACGGAGTGCGCAAAGTTAACATCGACACCGACAACCGTCTGGCCATCACGGCTGCGGTGCGCCGCGCCCTGGCCGAGAATCCGAAGGACTTTGATCCCCGCTCTTTCCTCAAGCCTTCTATCAAGGAAATGCAAAAAGTGTGCGCCGAGCGCTACATCGCCTTCGGCTGTGCCGGCCACGGCACCAAAGTCCCGGTGGTTACCCTGGACGAGATGGCGGCCAAGTATGCTTCTGGCGCTTTGGCGGCTCAGGTGAAGAAGACGGTTGCGGTCTAGCCCTCACACCCAGCCGCTGCAGCCCAAAGGTTCTAACTCAATATCGACAGGTGAGGGGATCCTTTGTGGATCCCCTTTTGCTTTGGAGGAACTTGATGCGTTTTGCCGGTCAGGCAGCTTTTGCTACAGAAGGTTTGTCCGCTTCGACTTGCTGGTTCAGCAACGCCAAAGTCAGGCGATCCAGCATTTCCAAGTCGGCCTCAGAGTAGCGCCGCTGAAAGAGCAGCTCGTTGATGAGGTTTTCTTGCTGCAAACTGAGAAAGCCGCTGCGGAAAACTTGCTCCACGATTGCTTCGATACTAAGGGCCGGAGCAACAGGGAGAGAATTCAAAGAGGCATTCATGGTCGTTTCCGTTTGAGAGGGTTCGTTCGAGAGTTCCCGATTACTTGTGCCGAGGAACGAGATAGCGCTGCTCGATCTGCTCCCTCCAGGAACGGGCGACCTCAGTCTGCAGCTTGTCTACAGCAGAAGCATCGTCCTGCCACTTGAGGGAAACCCCCAGTAGCTCCCCCATGGGAAAGTGCTCGCTCAGCAACGCCGCCAAGCGGTAAGTACGGTAATCTAGCGTTAGATCTACACCAGCTTGCATCTGTATTTCCTCCGCATTTCCAACGTTTACGTCCCCATCATAGCCCAAATATCCGTAAAAAAAAAAAACGGAAAACACCGAGAATCCACGTACGCGATTTCTAGGATTTTTCTACGCCATTTGGCGGATAGCGGCGGGGATCCCACGGAGCTGTGGGGTGAGTTCAGGGATCCCAGCTCAGCAGAGCCGCGGTTGCGGCGGCCAGGGTGGCGGCGTTGAAGGGCTTGCTGGTGAGGTCATTGGCTCCCAGCCGAGCAAAGAGGCAGCCCGGGCATCCCTGATCCCAGGAGTTCTCTGGATTACAGGGATCCCCTCCATTGCCGCCCGGAGGTCGGAACCTAGTCGGCGTCTTCGTTGCTCACAAAACCTGGGTTGTCCGGGGATCCACTGGGTGCGGGCGATTCCAGGGCGTGTTTGAGGGCATGCCAGGCCAGGTTGGCGCACTTGATGCGTACCGGGAACTGGGCAACTCCCTTCATGGCATTGAGGGAGCGGTACTCCCGCGGAAACTCTTCGCCGCCGCGCATCATGGCCTGGAAGCGCTCGACCAACTGCAGCGCTTCGGGGATGGTGCGCCCGCGCACGGCATCGGCCATAAGATCGGCAGAAGCCAGGGCAATGGCGCAGCCCTCTCCCTCAAATTTGATATCGGCAATCCGCTCCTGGCCGGGATCCAATTGCAAGGTGAGGTCGATGGTGTCGCCACAGGAGGGGTTATGGCCGCGTTGGCGACGATGAACCGGATCGACCCTGCCGAAGTTGCGGGGCTTTCTGTAGCGTTCCAGGATGACTTGCTGATAAAGTCCGCGCAGGTTGTCGAGAGGCATTGTCGTTCCCGCTTGGTCGCTGCTTGGGCCAGAGCCCTATCCCCACCCTCCAGGGGCTACGGCTCCTTCCGGCCAATCTGGCTAGGCCCAAGCTAACTAACTTAATCTTAACCCTGTTCTCTGGGCTGCAACGGCGGGGCAAGGCAGGGCCTCCTCATCTCCCAGATCAAGCGGGTGGATTTCGACGGCTGCCCCGCCCAGTTCTGCCGGAACCTGCTCCCTCCACCGGCAGCAGGGTAGGTCTTGGGCGGGGGCTGGCGGCCTTTTTCGCTGACCAGCAGGGCAACACGCCCAGGTGCCCAAAGTAGCTGCGACAGGCCGGGGGCCTCCAAGGCAAGTCCTAAAAAAGCCAGTTGCAGTAGAGTCTAACGGTGCCGTTTGGGACGGAAGAGGTGGGCGTGGTCAGGGCTGTAGAGCCGCGAGCGGGCCGAGCCGGCTCCTGCCAAGCCCCGTAGGGCGGGACTGATGAGGTAGAGCACGGTGCGCTCTAGGCCGGCTTGCCGGGTGAGGGCCGCCATCTCCGCCAGGGATCCCAGCCAGATCCGCTCGTCCGGCCAGCCCAGACGGTAGCAGATGGCCACAGGGGTATCGGCGGGATAGTGGGTCATTAGATCCGCCTGGGCCTGTTCCACATGGCGGGCGCTCAGATACAGACACAAAGAGGCGCGGTGGGCCGCCAGGCTGGCCAGGGCTTCTGCTTCCGGCACGCGCGTCCGACCGCTGGCGCGGGTGAGGATGACCGTCTGCACCAGCTCCGGCACCGTTAGCTCCACCTGCAAACGGGCGGCTGCCAGTTGAAAGGCGCTCACCCCCGGCACGATCTCAAAGGGGATCCCGGCCTCCGCCAGCCGAATCAGCAACTCGTGCAGAGCGCCGTAAAGAGACGGATCCCCATCCTGCAGCCGCACCACCCGCCGCCCCGCCTTAACCCGCTCCACCATCTGGGGCAGCAGCGTTTCCAAGGTGAGGGAGCGCGTGTCGATGGCCTCCACGTCGGGGCAACAATGGGCCAGCAGCCCCTCCGGCACCAAAGAGCCGGTATAGAATACTACATCTGCTTCTGAGAGTACTCTCTGGCCGCGCAGGGTAATCAGCTCGGGATCCCCAGGGCCGGCGCCGACAATGTGCACCGGCCAGTAGGACGAAGTCGGTTGGCTCATCAGGTTTCTTCCCATCCTAGCAGCAGAGGGCTACCCCCGAGGATGGGATCCCCTGCAGGCTCTGTCCCTTGACCTGGCCTGTATTATGTGTAGTACAATAGAATACAGGCTGCCTGGGCAGAGGGTTGCGCGCTTTTGCGTGCCACGGGCGAGCAGGGAGGACATGGGAGTTGTAGCGCAGCGGCTGGATGCCCGCGGGATCCCAGGGGTGGATCATGGGGTTGTGCTGAGGTTGGCGATGCCCTTGGCGCTCAGCGCTGGCATTCAGGCGCTGATGGGCATAACCGACACCTGGTTTATCGGCCAGATCTCCAGCCAAGCCTTGGCCGGGATGAACGCCGCTTGGTTGCCCACCCAAGTGGCCTTGACCCCTTTCATGAGTCTGGGGCGAGCAGTGCAAACCTTGGTGGCGCAAACCTACGCCGGCGGAGATCCGAAGGGGGCCTCTCGCTATGCCTGGTCGGGAGTTGAGCTGGGGTTGGGCCTATTGCCCCTTTGTGGCCTCTTGTCGCTGTTGGGGAGCTTGCTGTATTCAGGGCTGCCCCTGCCGGCGGGGGTGGCGGAGCAAGCGGCAGATTATTGGCAAGTTCGCGTTTGGGGGGGATCCGCTCTCTTGGGCAGCTTTGCCTTGGCGGGTTTTTTTAACGGCATTGGTTGCACCTGGATCACCCTGTGAGTGGCTGGAGCGTGCTGTTCAACGGCATCCTCAATGCCCTGTTCATTTTCGGCCTGGGCTGGGGGATTGCCGGAGCCGCCTGGGGCACGATCCTGTCGGAATACGGGGAGCTGGCCCTTTACCTGCTGCTGTTTCTCTCGGCCTGGATCCAGCGCGACTACGCTACGCGGCAAACCTGGCTTTTGGCTCACAAGTCCCTGCGGCCCTTGCTGCGGCTGGGCCTGCCGATGGGGATCTACGCTTTGGCGGACATGAGCTCTTTCACGGTGTTTCAGTTGCTGCTGGGCCAGTTGGGGGCTGTGGAGGGGGCAACGGCCCACCTGTGTCTGATGTTGTCTCGCTTTGCCTATTTGCCGGCCCTCGGCTTGGAACAGGCGGCAACCGTCCTGGTGGGCCAGGCCGTTGGCGCCGGGCAGCCGGCTTGGGCGATGCGCTTGGGGAATGCGGTGATAGCCTGGACGGTCGGCTACATGGCCGTGATCGGCGGCGGGCTGGCGCTTTTTAGAGAAGCCTTGCTCGGCCTGTTCGTGGCCGGGACAGATGCCAACGCCGCGGCGATTGTGGAGTTGGGGGGGAGGCTTTTGCAGATCATCGCGGTTTCGTTTCTCTTCGATGGCATCAACTTCTCTGCCGCGGGATCCCTGCGCGGCGCGGGAGACGTGCGGGCCCCCATGGCGATCATGCTCGGGATGAGCTGGCTCTTTTTCTTGCCTTTGGCGCAGATGCTGATCTTTTCCCACAGTTGGATCCCCTTCCTGCCGGGGTTGGGATGGGGGGCTGTGGGGGGCTGGTTGGCCATGCTGATCTATGTCGCCGGCTTGGCCGGCCTGTTGCTCAGCCGCTGGCGCAGTCGGGTGTGGCAAAAGGCGGCTCTGCGTCAGGGCCATCGCCATAGTGAGTTGAGCTAGCGCGCCAGCTCAAGGCGCTGCTGGAGAATTTGCTCGGCCAGCACCAGATCCCAGGGGGTGGTTAACTTCAGGTTAGACTCCTCCCCTTCCACGATGTAAACCGGCCAACCCAGCTTCTCGAATAGGGCTGCGTCATCGGTTACCTGCCACCCCTGGGCCAGCGCCTCCCGATGGGCTTGCCACAACAGCGACAGGCGAAACCCCTGCGGCGTTTGGGCTGCCCACAGCCGGCTGCGCTCCGGTGTCGATTGGATTTGGATCCCCTTGGGGCCGGTCTCGGTGACCTTGATCGTGTCCTTGACGGGGATCGCCGCAATCAAGCCGTCCACCTGCTCCAAGGCAGCGCTGCAGCGATCGAACAATTCAGGGGTGGCCAAGCAGCGGGCCCCATCGTGAATCAATACCCGCTCCACCGTTCCCCGCCCATAGAGATACTCCACCCCCCTGTAAACCGACTCCTGCCGCGTCGCCCCCCCTTGCAGAAGCTGCACCGGCGTGGCCAGCTCGATGGACGCCAGGATCTGCTCTATGGCCGGCCAGTCGCCGGGCTGAGAGAGAATGCCGATCCACTCGATGGAACGGGCCCGATCCGCCGCCTGCAACGTCCAAGTCAAGATAGGCTGGCCCAAAAGGGGCAGCAACAGCTTGTTGACCGCCGCCCCCATCCGCTTGCCGCTGCCAGCCGCCGGGATCAACAGGTGCATGGGATCCAAAAGCGCATCCAACCGGATCCCAGTTTACAGTTAGGGAGGGCCAAACCTGGCCCTCCGCATCGTTGACAGGGGCGATTGCTGCCGCTGCCGCTCGAACGTGGATCCTCCCTAGAGCCGCAGGGCTGCCTCAAGGTTGCTCCAAATTGGCGGCAGCGCTGACAAAATCCGGGTAGGCCACGTTACCGTGCTCGCCCACATCCAAGCCGGCCAGCTCCTCTTCGGCACTGGTGCGCAGGCCAACGGTTGCCTTGAGGATCAAAAACAGGATCAAGCAGGTGATAAAGGGCCAGAAGAAATAGGCCAGAGCCCCCACCACCTGCACCCCAAATTGCGCCCAGGTCACCCCTGAATCGGCGTGGGCAAACCAAGGGATCCCGGCTGCCAAGAGTCCCCAAATGCCGCAGGTACCGTGTACCGAGATGGCCCCCACCGGGTCGTCAACCTTCAGCACCGTATCCAAAATCACCACCGAGATCACCACCAGGATCCCGGCCACCGAGCCGATGATCAGAGCCCCTACAGGATGGACGGTATTGCACGGGGCGGTGATGCCCACCAAGCCGGCCAGCACCCCGTTGGCCGCAAAGGTCATATCCGGCTTGCCAAAATGCGCCCAGCAGGTGATCATCGCCCCAATGGCTCCCGCCGAAGCTGCCAGCAGCGTGTTCATAGCAATCCAGCCAACATCAGGGCTGGCAGCAGTGGTCGAGCCAGCGTTGAACCCAATCCAGCCAAAGGCGAGGATAAACACTCCCAGCATCCCCAGGGGCAGGTTGTGCCCAGGAATTGCCCGCGGCTCCCCGTCAGGGCCATACTTGCCAATGCGAGGGCCAACCACCATCGCCCCGGCCAAGGCAGAAGCACCTCCCACCAGGTGCACCACCCCTGACCCGGCAAAGTCGATGAAGCCCAGATTTTCCAGCCAGCCGCTGCTGCCGCCGTTGTAGTCGCCGAACAGGCCATTCCAGGCCCAGCTCCCCGAGATGGGGTAGATCAGCCCAGAGATGACGACAGAGTAGATGAGGTAGGCCAAGAACTTGGTGCGCTCCGCCATGGCGCCGGAAACAATGGTGGCAGCGGTGGCGGCAAAGACCATCTGAAAGACGAAGAACGTAAAAGGCCAGTCCCCTGCTTCGTGGGCTTGCTGCCAGCTAAAAGCAAACCAGCTCCTGCCGGAGAAGCCGCCATTCTGGCCAAACATCAGGCCAAACCCAATGACCCAGAAGGCGCAGCAGCCCATGCAGAAGTCCATTAGGTTTTTCATCATGATGTTGGCAGCATTTTTGGAGCGGGTAAAGCCCGTCTCCACCATGGCAAAGCCAGCTTGCATGAAGAACACTAAGGCTGCCGCCACCAGTGTCCAGATGGTGTTGGCGTTTTCCTGGACAGCTTCGGCATCCTGAGCGAAGGCGCTCTCCTGACCAAGTAGAAAAACCAGGGAAATCGTCAGCGCAGCAGCTAAGCCCCACTGGGCTGGTCGCCAGAGCCGCTGCACTACTTGGCCTTTGAGCCTTTGGATCATCATTGTAGACATGTTTTTCGACTCACCTAGCAAGACGGTACTTTTGGCAACGCCATTACAACAAAAAGATACGCCCTGCCACCTCCCAAGCCAAGATGAGGCTGAGGTGAGAGACTGCAAAAACAGCTCCTTCACAGGGCGTCTTGGTTCATTTCACCGGTGCGGATGCGGATGGTTTTCTCGACGGGGCTGATGAAAATCTTGCCGTCCCCGATTTCGCCGGTGCGAGCTGCTGCGATCAGCTTCTCGACCACCGTATCCACCAGGTCGTCTTCGACCACGATCTCTACCTTTAGCTTCTGCAGGAACTCGACGGTGTACTCGGATCCCCGATAGCGCTCGGTTTGTCCCTTCTGCCGACCAAAGCCCCGCACCTCGGTTACGGTCATGCCGACAATTCCGGCATTAACCAGGGCTACCTTCACCTCATCCAGCTTGAAGGGCCGGATTACAGCCTCGATCTTTTTCATTGGCCTCCCATATCCCCAACAATTCCGCTAATTTCTAACACTGCTAGCACCTGCAAATTGTAAATCCAAATACATTTTTTATCTCTTGCAGGATGTTTAACACTTTGGATTTGCTCTCGTCAAGGCAAAAGCTCGGAATAGGGGCAGGCTAGGGGGAGGAAGTCTCCGGCAGCGCCTCAGGAGTTTGGTCGCTTGGCTAGGGGCTGCCAGCAGCCGAGCTGGCGGTGATAAGAGCCACCGCCAGCCACCACAGCATTTGCACCTGGGGACGGTACCAGATGGTATCCACCAGGCCGTGGGCCATCATGCCAGTGCAAGCCGCTAAGCCGGCTGCTACCCACAGGCCCTGGGGATCCCGGGAGCTGAGCAAAGTGTTCCAGCCTCTCCAGCCGTGATCCCAGAGCACCAGCAAAAACCAGGCAAAAGCCAGGGATCCAAGAAAGCCAGTCTCCACGGTAAGTTGCAGCGGCACGGAATAGGCCCCGAGGGCGCTGAAGTTGCCTCGCTGGTAGAGGGGATAGACGCGGTTAAAGGCGACATTGCCGGGGCCGATCCCCAAGATGGGAAAGTCGCGGATCATCTCCAGCACGGCGGCCCAGACGTTGAGGCGAAAATTGTTGCTGGTATCTAGCCGTCCCCAAAAGAGACTCTGAGCCCGCAGCCGCAGGGGACGTACTGTTAGGATGGCAAGCAACAGCGCGGCTGCTCCCCCTCCCAACAGAGCCGGCAGCGTCCAACGCCGCCAACGGGCCGGCAAGTGGGGGGTGTGCCATTGCGCCAGCAGCACCGCCATCATTCCCAGCGCTGCTAGGCCGCCAATCCAGGCGCCGCGGCTGTAGGTCAGCACCAGGCAGATGAAGTTGACGGCGGTTGTAAACCCCACCAGGAGCTTGATCCCCCAGCCCGGCCAGAGGAAGATGGCAGCCAGCCCCAGGGGGAGGAGCGGAACCAGGTAGCCCCCATACAAATTGGGGTTGCGCAGATAGCTGTACACCCGCGTCAGGCCTGCCAAGCCCGATTCCGGATCCACCCAGGTGGCCAGCTCGGCAGCCCCGTAAAAGTATTGCCGCAGGCCATAGACCCCCATCGCCAAGCTGACCAAAAGCAGGGATCCGACGATCCAATCCCGAAACTGCAGTTGGCGAAGCAGACGCTGCAGCAGCAGATAGCCGGCCAGGTAGAGCGTCAACTTCAGCCAGCCCTCCCGCGCTGCATAGGGAACCGGCGAAAGGATCGTGGCCAGGGTGGCAATTCCCCAAAACAGGCCTAGGGGCAGATGGACGGGCAGCCAAGTTGGGGTTTCCACCAGCCAGCCCAAGACCACAAGCGCCGCCATGGCCAGCAAAATCAGACCTAGGATGCCGGTGGAGCTTTGCGCCGAAAAGACCCAATACAGCAGCACCAGGCCCAAACCGATCCAGTCAGAGGTTTGCACCAGTAGGCTGCTTTTGCCCCAACTCCGCAGGGATCCCGACACTCGGCTTAAAAGGCTGCCCTGCCACCAGGACTCGATAGGAAAATCCCGCAGCAGCAGGCCGCGCCACAGTCGCGTTGCTCGTTCCATGGCTCCTTCCAGCGCCCTGGGCACTTGTGCTTCAGGCCTATCTTCCGAGTTTATCTCCCCAGCGAACAGGGGCAAGGGCGGGAAGGCAAGCGGGATCCCCCTTCTAGAACTCGCAGACTCATTGCTAGAGTTAGCTGCCTCGCCGACCTCGAAGCGCCCTTTAGGCAAACGAGGCTAGCGGGTGGGGCTGGGATTTCCCAACCTCTTCAGAGTTGAAAGGGGAAACCCCTGCTCCCAACTGCCCTGCATTGAAGACTTGGGGATTACAATAATGAATTTGCACACGAATAAGCCGGCCTAAACCCAGAGCAGATCCCAGGCAGCGGGCTAAAACCTGCACCTTGAACTCCAGTTCGCCAATGGTGTCCATACGCTTGCAGCCCTCCCTCCAACCCCGTCTCTAAGCCCAGCTTAGGAGAAGATTGATGATAGTTCTTCAGTGGGAATACAGAATTTGCCAAGCTAGATCATGCAAAGCTGGCGTTTTTTTAGAGAGAAAAGAAGCTGAAACTTGGCCAGGCTTTCTCCGGAAGATCCCGGATAAAGACCCGGAACCTGCCGCTGATTAACGTAAGCAAAATAACGCCTAGAGAAACTACGGAAAAAAGCTGGAGACCAAGCTGAGGGGACTTGGGGGAGTATGCCTGTCTACCTTTACTGGGGAGATGACACCTATCGGCTGATGCAGGCGGTGCACCAGTTGCGGGAGCAAGTGCTGGATCCCGACTGGGCCGCTTTTAACTACGATCGCCTGCCGCCGGAGTCCACACTGGCCGGACTTAACCTGGCCATGACCCCGCCCCTGGGATCCAACGCTCGCCTGGTTTGGCTGGAAGAGACGACGCTCACCCAGGATTGTCCGGAAGAGTGGGTAAGGGAACTGGAGCGGACGTTAGCCTCTTTACCCCCCACCACCCATTTGTTGTTGACCACCCGCAACAAGCCCGATGGACGGCTCAAATCCACCAAGCTCCTCAAGCAAGTGGCCCTTGCCCGCGAGTTTCCCCAACTGGCCCCCTGGGATGAAGAGGGTATCCTGAGGCAGGTATACAGCGAGGCCCGGCAGCGGGATCTCAAGCTCAGCCCAGAGGCAGCCCAGAAGTTGGCGGAAGCCGTGGGCAACGACTCCCGCCGCTTGGCGATGGAACTGGAAAAGCTGGCTTTGTTTACGGTCAACCAACGGGATCCCATCTCCCCTGAGCAAATCGAGGCTTTGGTGCCCGCCAGCGCCTACAACAGCTTTCAACTGGCCGCCTCCCTGCGCCAGGGCAACTTGGATCAGGCCCTGCGCATCCTGGCCCATCTTTTGGATCACAACGAGCCGGCCCTGAAGATCCTGGCGGTGTTGGTGGGGCAATTTCGCACCTGGCTGTGGGTAAAGCTATTGCTGGAGGAGGGAGAACGGGATCCCAAAGTCATCGCCCAAAAAGCAGAGATTGCCAATCCCAACCGGGTTTATTTTCTCCAAAAAGAGGTGGGATCCCTAAAAAGCTCGGCGCTGCTGCAGGTGATGCAGCAACTTTTACAACTGGAGTATCAGCTCAAGCAAGGTCAACCGGAGCGAGAAGTGTTTCAAGAGGCTCTGATCCAGATTGTGGCCATTCTCCAGAAATCCTGAGCCTTTTCGTTCAGGGACAGTTCTAGCAACGGGCAGCCTACCCACCGGGATCAGATCCTTCACCAGGGAGGATCCCTCTTCGGAACTCAGAGTAGGTAGAGCAGGATAAACAGCACAATCCAAACCCCATCCACAAAGTGCCAGTAGATCTCAGCAGCCTCGACGCCAAAGTAGTGTTGGGCGCTGTAGTGACCCGGCTTCAGGGATCGCCAAAGCACCGCCAAAATAAACAGCAGCCCCGCCGCCACATGTAGCCCGTGAAACCCGGTCAAGACATAGAAGGTGCTGGCAAACAAGTTGGTGGTAAGGCCAAACTCCAGGTGGCTGTACTCGTAGAGCTGCCCGGCCAAGAAAATCGCACCCATCAGGGCAGTGAGGGCAAACCACAGCCGTAGCCCCTTGACGTTATTGGCCTGGATGGCGGGCTTGGCCTGGTGGATAACCAAGCTGCTGGCGAGCAAAATCGCCGTGTTGATCCCAGGCAAGAGCAATTCCCGCTCCGGCGTCCCTTCCGGCGGCCAGACGGGGGCCGTGAGGCTGTAAGCCAAGTAGGCCATGAACAGGCCCAAGAATAAGCAGCCTTCCGCCACCAAGAACATCAGCAGACCAAAAATGCGATGATCTGGGTGCTCAGCGTGAGCGGTGTGGGCCTGAGTGTGGCCGGCTATCAAGGCATCAGCAGCAAGGGATCCTTGCATATTCTTCTCCACTCAAAAAATAAACCAATCGAACCTTAGAATTCCTGAGACCGTGTGGCCAGCCCAGCCGGGATCAAGACTGGAATGCCCGGTGAGTAGAAGATGGAGACCCCCTGCTAAGAAGAAGTCGTAGGCTCTGCTTCCGCCAACGCCAGCTCCCGCAAGCTCTGCAACTGGGCGGCAAAGTAATCCAAAGTCTCCTTGCTGTGCAGGCCGTAGTCGTAGGGGCCGGTCAGCAGAATGGGATCCCCGTAGAAGTTGTGGGCAGGCGGCGGGGAAGAAGTCGCCCACTCCAGGGTTAGAGCCTGCCAGGGGTTGTCGCCGGCCTTGGGCCCGGCCACCCAGGAGTAGATGGCGTTCACCAAGAAGGGCAGCGTGGAAATGGCTAGAACAAAAGCCCCCACGGAGCTAATCCAGTTGAGGTCGGCAAATTGCGGGTCGTACTGGGCCACGCGGCGGGGCATGCCCATCAGGCCCAGCTTGTGCATCGGCAAAAAGCACATGTTGAAGCCGACAAAGGTCAACACAAAATGCACCCGCCCCCAGAACTCGTTCAGCAGCCGCCCGGTCATCTTGGGGAACCAGTGGTAGAGGCCGGCATAGATGCCAAAGACGCTGCCGCCAAACAACACGTAGTGTAGGTGGGCCACCACAAAGTAGGTGTCGTGGACGTGGATATCCAACGGCACCGAAGCAAGGATGATCCCGCTCAAGCCGCCGATGACGAACATGGAGATAAAGCCCATGCCAAACAACATGGCCGAGCGGAAGTGGATCTTGCCGCCCCAGAGAGTCGCCAGCCAGCTAAACACCTTGATCCCGGTGGGAACGGCAATGGCCATGGTGGCGATCATGAAAAACACCCGCATCCAGTCGGGAGTGCCGCTGGTAAACATGTGGTGAACCCAGACAATCAAGCCCAAAAAACAGATGGCCAAGCTGGAGTAGGCAATGGCTTTGTAGGCAAAGATGGGCTTGCGGGCGTGCACCGGCAAGATCTCCGAGATCATGCCGAACACCGGCAAAACCATGATGTACACCGCCGGGTGGGAGTAAAACCAGAACATGTGCTGGTACACCACCGGATCCCCGCCGCCGCTGGGGTTGAAGAAAGCCGTGCCCGCCAACAGGTCAAAGCTGAGCAGGATCAGCGCCCCCGCCAGAACCGGCGTTGCAATGAGCGTGATGATGGAAGCGGCCAGCATCGCCCAGCAGAACAAGGGCATATCCTCCATCTTCATGCCGGGCAGGCGCATCTTGAGGATGGTGGTGATGAAGTTCACGGCCCCCAGGATCGAAGAGGTTCCGGCCAGCAAAATGCTCAAGATCCAGAGCTCTTCTCCCACCTTGCCACTGATGAGGCTCAGCGGCGGATACGAGGTCCAGCCAGCTGAGGGGGCCTCGATAAACAAGCTGGCCAGCAGCAAAAGGCCACTGGGTGGAACCAGCCAAAAGGCGACGGCGTTCAGCTTGGGAAAGGCCATGTCCCGCGCCCCGATCATCAGCGGCACCAGGTAGTTGCCAAAGCCCCCCATCAAAGCCGGCACGATCCACAAAAAGATCATGATCGTGGCGTGCAGGGTAAAGGCCCCGTTGTAGCGCTCAAAGCCGAGAAAGTCCGCCTCTGGGGTAGCCAGCTCCGCCCGTACCGCTGTGGCCAGCGCTCCCCCCACCAAGTAGAAGAAAAAGGTGGTCACCAAATACTGGATCCCAATGACCTTGTGATCGGTGGAGAAGGTAAAAAAGCGCCACCAAGGCTCGGCGGGAGGATCCAGGCTGGCTTTGGGGGCAGCGGCAAGGGTGGGATTGTCCTGTAGCTGGGTCATGGCAAGAAGCTCCTACTGGCGTCACCAGAATGTGCGTCAAGGGGGAGTTGGAGAGAGGCCAGCTCAGCCGGCGAGAGGCCCAAACGTTGCCGGTGAACTTGGACAAAGGCAGACTCCGACGGAGAAAATTCCAGACGATGCCCGTGCTGGAGAGGCAGTGACGGCGAGTCCGCCGCCAGGGCAAGGGCGCCACCCTCTCCACCGGCGGCCAAAACTTGCTCCTGCTGCCAGCGCTCGAACTCTTCCGGCGTCTCCACAATTAGTTGCCCGGCCATCACCCCATGGTAAGGGCCACACAACTCGGCGCAGACGATGGGGTAAGTTCCCAACTGCGTGGGCACAAACTCCAAGTGGGTTTCTCGGCCCGGAATGAGATCTTGCTTGAGGCGAAATTGCGGCACCCAGAAGGCGTGGTTGACATCCAGAGCCGTCATATTAAGGCGCACCCGCTTGTTAAGAGGAAGGTGCAGCTCGCCAGCCACCAAACCCGACTCCGGATAAGTGAATACCCAAGCATATTGCATGCCCTGAACTTGGACAACCAGCTCCGGCTGGCCCATCTCCTTTCCGGGCAGCAGCGCGGGAGTGTAGGCATAGTCCGGATCCCCTGCTGCTGAGTCTTGGGAGGGCTCCATCGCCATGGCCGTGTGGATGTGACCGCCCACATCGGCGCCCCCATACACCGCCTGATAGACATCGAGGCTGGCCAGGCCCAGCCAGAGGATGATCACTGCTGGCACCGCTGTCCAGACGATCTCCAGCAGCACGTTGCCGTGGTTGGGATCCCCATCCCCACGGTCGCCCCGCCGCTTGCGGTAACGGATGGCACAGTAGAGAAGCACCCCCTCCACCACCAAAAAGATCCCCGTGGCGATGGTGATCGTGCTGTTGAAGAGGCTATCGAACAGAGGAGCCGAGTTGGCCGCTGCTTCGGGAAGCAGATGGTGATTCTGGCCATACCAGAGGCTGGCCAGGGTCAGCAGAACCCCAATACCCACCAAAATGATGTTACTGAGCGCACTCACGACTGCTCTTCCCCACTGCAAATGCAAGGCACGCCCGCCCTAGACAAAATCTGTTCTGCGAACAGAGCCGAAGCGGGCCACACCCATCCTTCATATCCATTTAGGTCACGGGAGCTGGAGAGGATTGCCCAGGCTTAGGGATCTCTTCAGAATCTTCATCGCTGGGAATTGGTAGAGGGGAGCGGCTTGATTGGCAGGATCGACAGAGCTTCTGGAAGATGAACGATGCATGCAGAGGAGGCGTGGCTCAGCACAAAGAAATTCTTAAAAAGCCTTCGCCAGCCGCAAGTCTGCATTTAGGATCCGTTACAGGGGAGTCAGTCTCCTTGTCTGCCTATAGCTAGATGCTGAGCCAGTTAGACCTCAAAGACCTATTGAATTAAGTTCGCTAACTGAAATGGATAGCTTAAGTATCGATCTCGATTATTTTTTATGCAGATTATTCCGAGCTTGGATTGACTTGCAATAACTTTTTCAACGGCGATGGACTCTTCGATTTCCCAATCTCACGCTCATCCCTTGCCGTCTAGGGAGCTTTCCCTGCGCATGGGGCAAGCCTTGCTGGGTTTAGCAGCGGCCACTTGGCTGTTGATGGGACTGGGCAGTGCCACTCGAGTCATGAATGCTGGCTTATCCTGTCCAGATTGGCCCCTCTGCTATGGAGAGCTTGTCCCCACTGAGCAGATGAACCTGCAGGTGTTTCTGGAGTGGTTTCACCGCCTGGTGGCTGCTGGGGTGGGCTTGGCCACCCTGCTGCTAACGGGGTTTGCCTGGCTGAAGCGCAAGGCCTTGCCCGCTTGGCTGCCCTGGGGCCTGAGCTGGGCTTTTGTCTTGGTCGTGGCCCAAGGGATCCTGGGCGGGCTGACGGTAACGGAGCTGTTGCGCTTTGACATTGTGACGGCTCACCTGGGCACGGGCCTGCTGTTTTTTGCCACGCTGCTCACCTTGGGATTGCTGGCCCTGCCAAGCGTCGCTCCTTCGGAGGAGGGAAGAGCTTCTGTTGGCTACTTGCCCTGGCTCGGCTTGGGGGCAGTGCTGCTGGTGTACGTCCAGAGCCTTCTCGGAGCTTTGGTGGCTTCCCAATGGGCGTTGCACCAGTGCTTAGCTGCTGGCGAGCTGTGCGGGGTGATGAACGGTCACTTGCTGGGGGTGGCTCCGGCCACACTGGCGGTGTTGGTGGTGGCGGTGGCCACAAGTTGGCGACGCCGGCAGCTCCCGCGGATTCTCAAGCTGCTGGGCCATGGTTCGGTGGGCCTTTTGCTGGCGCAAGTAGGGGTTGGCGTTCTTACCTATCGCTACCGGCTGCAGGTGGAGCCCTTGACGGTAGCCCACCAGATGATTGGGGCAGCTTTGCTGGGGTGCTTGCTGGGCTTTACGGTGCTGGCCTGGCGTACGAGCAACAGCCTTGAAAGCCAGGAGGAAGGAAGCTCTCCCCGGAGCCCTCGGAGGGTAGCCGCGGCCGCAGAGATCAACGGCAAGTAGTTCCATGGCAGATATCCTTCAAACCTACCGTCCAGATCCTTGTCAGAACACGGTGACAGGGATCCCTTTTGGCCATCACCAAAGTCTTGCGCAGGTTTTGCGCAGCTATAGCCAGTTGGTGAAGCCGAAGATCATCGCCCTCTTGCTGATGACCACGGCTGGAGCCATGTGGATGGCGGGCAATACGGATCCTTTCAAGTTTGGCGTCACCCTCTTGGGGGGGGGGATGGCGGCGGCAGCAGCCAATGTCATCAACATGGTGTACGACGCCGATATTGATCGGATGATGGAGCGAACCCGCCATCGTCCTTTGCCTTCTGGCCGCATTCGGGCACGCCATGCCCTGAGGTTTGCCGGGATCCTGGCTGTGATGTCCTTTGGCTTGCTGGCCTGTTTTACCAATTTGCTGGCTGCCAGCTTGGCCATGGCGGGGATCCTGGTGTATGTAGGGGTCTATACCCACTGGCTGAAGCGTTCCAGCCCCCAGAACATCGTCATCGGCGGAGCAGCGGGGGCGATCCCCCCTTTAGTGGGCTGGGCAGCGGCTACGGGCGAGCTGAGCTGGGCTGCTTGGGTGATGTTTGCCCTCATCTTTTTGTGGACCCCGCCCCACTTCTGGGCCCTAGCGATTTTAAAGCGAGAAGACTATGCCCGCGCCGGGGTGCCGATGCTGCCGGTGGTGGCCGGAGAAAGGCCGACTGCCGCCCAGATTCTTCTCTACGCCCTGTTGCTGGTGCCGGTCAGTCTACTGCTGGTTTACCCTTTGCACGTGCTGGGATCCTTTTACTTGAGCGCGGCGACCCTGCTGGGATCCCTTCTAATTTGGAAGGCGGTGCAGTTGCTCCAGGAGCCGCACAGCCGGGAGCGGGCAGCCTCCCTCTTCACCTTTGCCAACCTCTACTTGCTGCTGTTGTGCGGTGCCATGGGGTTGGACAGGTGGTCGCTGACCCACACCCTTTGGGATCAAGCCCTTGCCTCTCTCCAGGGTGTCTATGCCAGCCTGGGGGCGCTGGCCAACCACCTTGGGGCAATGGGATCCCTGGGTTGACGACTTAACCAATTGACATCCTCCCCGGCCTGAAGGCGGGGGATTCTTACACGGTCGTCGCAAAGGCGTTGTCAAAGCGCCTCTAGACAGTTCCTGAAGGCAAAGCCCCAAGGTTCTGCTGACTTTCTTAAGCAGGTTGGCGGCAGCATTCGCCTCAGCCCAGAGGGTCTCCACCCGTCGGGTTTTTCACCATAATTAGGTAGCTCATCTCCATCTAGGAAGCTTGCCTGCGAGCTGTACGCCTCCTCTACCTCAATAAACTCCATGCCATAATGCCGACATAATTGCGCAATACGCTCCTTGAACCGACCTGTTGGGACGAAAACAAAGTTTTGGTTATTGACCTTCCCTAAACCGCATTCTTTGTTCCAACCA
>NZ_JANSHO010000060.1:0-78461 GCF_047502635.1 Synechococcus sp. RC10B2 | reverse complement strand
CAAGCTCGGCTAACCTGGCAGGTGGATCCCTGGGGATCCTGGCAGGTGCGCGGCGTTGTACAGGAGTTCCATTTGTGGATCGGCTGGCCAGACCTGCCATCCCCTGGGATGGATCCCGTCAAGCCCCGAGAGCCTCCTTGGCCGCATACATAACCTCTAGGGTGATCTCGGTCAGGCCACGCTCGCGGGCAAATTTTTCGGTGTTGCGTTTCACCTTGCCGCGCACAAAGCCGGGCACTTTGTTCAGCTCCGCCTGGGCTTCTCGCGTCCAGATGAGATCGGAATCGGCGCTCAGGCTCTTGTGGATCACTTCTTTGGTGTCGTGGCCGCCGAAGACCTCCAGCAGGTGATCCTCCATGCCCAGGGTAAAGGAGTTGTAGATTAGGTCCACAATTTGGTTGGCGCCCTCATACCCCAAAAAGGGCCGGTAGCCGATGGGAAAATCTTGCACGTGCATGGGCGCCGAGATTACCCCACAAGGGATCCGCAGCCGCTTGCCCACATGCCGCTCCATCTGGGTGCCGAAGATGGCGGCAGGCTCCACCTGGGCAATGGCATCGGCTACGCGGGTGTGATCTTCGGTCAGCAGCACCTGATCGCAATACCCGCCCACCTCTGCCTGGAACCACTCGCCATCGTAGGTGCAATAGCTGCCCGCCCAGACCACATGAACCCCCATCTCGCGGGCCAGGATCTTGGTGATGGCTGCCGCATGGGTGCAATCCCCAAAGACCACGGCTTTTTTGCCGGTCAGATTTTGGCAATCGATGGAGCGGGAGAACCAAGCCGCCTGGGAAACGTAGAGGGTCTGCTCCTGGATGTAGGGCTCGTAGTCCACCGGGATCCCTTGCTCGTTGAGAACCTGCTGGATCTGGCGGATGAAGCGGGCTGTTTCCACCACCCCCATGGGGGTGATCTCCACATAAGGTGTGCCAAACTGCTCCTGCAGGTAGCGAGCCGTCATCGGCCCCAGTTCCCGGTAGGGCACCACGTTAAACCAGGCCCGCCCCAGGTGCTTGAGATCGTGGACGCTGGCCCCCTGCGGGATCACCAAATTGAGCTCGATCCCCAGATCCTGGAGCAGCTTTTTCAACTCCCGCAGATCGTGGGCATGGTGAAAGCCCAGGCTGGAGATGCCGAGGATGTTGCAGGAAGGACGCTCCGTCCTCCGGGGCGGGCCGCTCAACTCCCCACTTTTGCGGGCTTTGTTGATATAGAACTCCACAATCTGGTGCAGGGTGCGCTCGGCGGCCTGCAACTCGTTGACCCGATAGTGGTTGACATCGGCCAGCAGCACGTCACAGCGGCTGGACAACTGCGCCTGCCGCACAAAGTGATGCAGATCCTCCTGCAAAATGCTGGAGGTGCAGGTGGGGGTAACCACAATGAGATCAGGCTGCTCCTCGCCGTCTTTGCGGACGATGTTGCGAATCACCTTCTCGTCCGATCCCCGCGCCAACACCTGCCGATCAACGACGCTGGTGGTTACCGGGGTAAAGTCCCGCTCCCGCTCCAGCATGGAACGCATCACGTTGAAATAGTCGTCCCCCAGGGGAGCGTGCATGATGCTGTGAACGTTTTTGAAAGAACTGGCCACCCGCAGCGTGCCGATGTGGGCGGGGCCAGCGTACATCCAATAGGCCAATTTCATGGACAGCCTCTCAAATGAAAACCGAGGCAAGAGCCGGGATCCCAATCCGCCGCCGACTTCTCACCCGCTGCAAATCTCTTCTGGCATTGTAGAACGCCCGGCAGCCGGGATCCCTTGGCCGTTATCCTCCGTAACTCCCGGCCACGGCGATTGTAAACATCATCGATCAAAAGCAAAACGGCCCTTTCAAGACAGCGACAATTACGGGGATCCCTCTACCCTGACTTCAAGGCCTGTTCCATGCTGGAAATAGGGGCAGCAGCCCTGGACTCCGCTTGGCAGCTTGCCGGCGAAGAACCCAATTTCCGTAGCTTTCGTTACAGATTAACTTTTGAATACAAAATGTGTACCTCTACAAACTTGAGCAGAGATTTTGGGTTACCCAGGCAAGTTTTTGGCCAGCCAAGGCAGACTGAGTCTGGAGAGAGGCTCTTCTGTTTCCCTGGATACAAACCTGGGCAAAGACCCGGGCAGAAGGGCGTGGCTGCTGGAGAAAGCGAACACCCTTTGAGGTGTTGAGGTGAAAGGCCATGGGCTCTACCACGATTTCTTGGCAACGTGATCGCAAAGCCCCTCAGGAGCAGATGGATTCCATGACTGTCACATATCTTAAGTCTGCGGCTTGCCTGCGCAACTGGCTGCAGGCGCCCTTGCAACCGATTCGAGCGGCAATTGACAGCATTGAAGTTCAGGATCCCCGCTTGGCCCACTTTTTGTGTCGGTGGATCCCGGCCCGCTGTCCTTTCGAGCGAGATGTGGTGTTGTTTGGCCACAAACTGATGCACATTCCACCGATGTGCAAGCTCAACCCCTTCTACGATCAAGTAGTAGGGCTGCGCTTCCGGGCTTTGTCGTTTTTGGCAGAACAGGGAGAAGACATCAGCCGCTACCTCTAGATCGACTTTCGGTTTGGATGATACTCCACATGTATTCACGGAACATAGATTGCTTCTTTTTTCATCAGTGGACGGAGTTTGGGGCGTAGAGCCTTGTCGGCCACAAGGTCGAGGGGGCATCCAAGTTTGTCTTCCAAGTAGAAGAGCAGATTGAAGTAACGCTTGGAGTCGACTTTACCAATGAATTTAACTAGGATATCGATGTCGCTGCCGGCTTGATCCTCGCCACGAGCAGTTGAGCCAAACAGGGCCAGTCACCGCACACGGCGGGTGTTTATTCTAGCTATCTTTAGGAAGTCGGGTTCAAGGGATCCCTGGCCGTCCAAAAGCCGTTGAGAAACTATGGCCACTTTAAACCAGATATAAGACACTCTCCAAGGGATCCTCGCCACTACCCAAGCGCTCTGCGCCGCCGGCGCGTTCGCGACAGTGTTGCGTAGCAATAACGATGTAACAAGCCGTAGTCTGGCCAGAGTGGATCCCGTCAGAGGGGGTTTCCAACTGGATGAAAACGGCGGCGTTGCTCCTGAAGTTAGGGTTAGCAGGGAGAATCGGAGAGACTACGCTTTAGTTTCTGTAAATTGTCAAGCAGTTGGGGCATGTCACTTTGGATGATACTCCACAAAACGTCGTTGTCTAGAGCAAGATAAGCATGAATGATACGGTTACGAGTGGCAATGAGTTGTCGCCAAGGAATATTTTCGTTCTGGTTACGGACTTCTGCAGGAATGTGAGTGGCTGCCTCACCAATCAACTCGATGTTTCTCAAGGTCGCATCATAGGTTCGGCGATCCCGTTCAAAGTCTTCTTGAGTGTACCCCTCTGTGTATTCAAGGACTCGCTTGGCAAATTCAATCATATCATCTAGGTAGAAACGCCATTCACGGGACATAGATTGCTTCTTTTTCTATCAATGGACGAAGTTCGGGGCGTAGAGCCTTGTCGGTCACAAGGTCTAGGGGGCATCCAAGTTTGTCTTCCAAGTAGAAGAGCAGACCGAAGTAACGCTTGGAGTCGGCTTTACCAATAAATTCAACTAGGATATCGATGTCGCTGCCGGCTTGATCCTCGCCACGAGCAGTTGAGCCAAACAGGGCCAGTCGCCGCACACCAAATTGCTTTTGAATCTCGGCAAATTGCTCGCCGAGCAATTGCAATACTTGTTGTTTCCTCATGGCTGGTCAGATTGGATCATTCACTTGTCAACTCTCCAAGTGGGAACACAGGTTGGCCGCTTGTTTTGATCTTCCAGGCTCACACAGGCAGGTGTTTATTCTAGCTATCTTTAGGAAGTCGGGTTCAAGGGATCCCTGGCCGTCCAAAAGCCGTTGAGAAACTATGGCCACTTTAAACCAGATATAAGACACTCTCCAAGGGATCCTCGCCACTACCCAAGCGCTCTGCGCCGCCGACGCATTCGCGACAGCGTTGCGTAGCAATAACGATGTAACAAACCGTAGTCTGGCCAGAGCGGATCCCGTCAGAAGCGGGTCTCGAACTCCAGGGAAAGGACGTTGTTGCCCTCGAGGTCGGTGGTGGCACGGGTGAGGGTTTGGTCGTTGAGGCGGTAGCGGGCGCTGTAGCGGGTGGGCTGAAAGGGATCCGTCAGGTTGCGCTGCACCGAGATGGAAGTAGCCGGCCCCAGATCGCGGGCCACCTCCAGCGCCAGGCCGACTGAGGAGCGTCTGGGGGCACGGGTATCGACCTGGGGAACGGGGCTGAGGCGAACCTCATCCAAGCCGAGGGTGTCCCGCAGCGTCTCCAACACATCGTTAAGCAAAGCCGTTCCCGCCAGCCCGGCCACCCCTGCTTCGGGGTTGAGTTGGGCCAAAGCTGTTCCCCCCAACAGGGCGACGATCTCTTGGGGGGAGCGGCTGGGGCTGCTGGAAAGGGTCAGAACGCCGTTGCGGGGATCCGCAGCCGCAAGCTGGCTGGCCCGCCCGTTGACGTTGGCAAAGATCTCGATGCTCTGCTGCGATCCCGGCAGGTTGCGGTTGGTGTCGAAGGGGGACAGATCCTGGGGAAAGCGATAGACCTCGAAGGCTTGGGTCACCAGGCGCAGGTTTAAGAAAGGATCGAAGGGGTTGTCCAGGTCAAAGGTGGCGGTGTTGGGGCGGGAGCGATCCAGGCGAAAGTTGGCAATGGGCAGGCTGACGCGGCCTCGCTCCAGGGCGATGGTGCCCGCCGGACGCAGGTCTTGGGGAGTGCCGAACAGGCGCAAGCTGCCGCTGGCGTGGAATTCAAACAGGTTGGGCCGCTGCACGCGGATCCCGGGCCCCAAAACCAGCTCCAGGCCGTTGAGCCGCGGCTGCCAAAAGGGATCCGCCTGAGTCGAGTCTGCGGGAGCTGCCGCCGCTTCCCCTTTTTCAGGGCGGGGGCTGGCATCTACGATCCCTTGGGAGACCTCCAGGCGCCCCTCGAGCAAAGGCCGCAGCAGCAGGCCGCCCACCACCACCTCCCCCTGCAGGCGGCCTGTGTAGAGGTTGGGCAGGGTGAGCTGGATCCCTTGCAGTTGCAGCGTTAGGGGTGGCGAGGTCTCGTCCATCTGCAGGGCGCCGCGGGAGTTGACGGGCAAAAAGCCGTTGGCCAAGAGGGATCCGCCCCCCAACTGGCCCTGCAGCTCCCGCACCTCCAATTGGTTGAGGTTAAAGAAAATTTGGCCGGTCAGGTCGGTGATGGGCTCCGGCAGGGCGGCCAACTTGAGGATCCCGGAGCTAAGGCTGAGGTTCCCCTGCAGGCTGGGCTCTCGCAAGCTGCCGCGGATGGCCAGCTCCAGTTGGCTTTGGCCCCCTTCCCAGCGCACCTGGTCGGTGAGGAGGTTGATCAGGCGCAGGCCGCCATTCTCGGCTTGCAGGGTGAGGTCGATCTGATCCGATGCGGCCCGCACCTCCGCAAAGGGCAGGGTGTAGGGCACCAGGCCGGAAAGGCGGATCGGCTCGTCGCCGTTGGCCAGCAGGGCGCCCTCCAGGCGCAGTTGACCCTGGTTGTAGTCAAATTGTCCCCCCACCTCCCGCAGCGGCACCTGGTTGATCTGGGCGTTGACCACCGTCAGGGAGCCGCGGGCCCGGGGATCCCGCAGGTTGCCTGCCAGTTCCACATCCAGGTTGAGATCTCCCTGCAGCTCCAGCTCGTCCGGCAGGAAGCGATCCAGCAAAGCCAGAGGAAATGCTTGGATTTGCAGGGATCCCGACTGTTCCTCCAGGCCCACCTTGCCAGAGAACAGGGCCTGGCGTTCGCCACTGCGCAACAGCAGCGGCTGCAGCACCACCGCCCCTTCGACCAGGCTGCCGCTGGCGGTGAGGCTCTCGATGCTGAACTCCTGGGCCTGCCAATTCTGGCCCTCGAGCTGAAAGCTGACGCTGGGCCGGTTGAGGTTGCCGACCAGGCTGACGCTGGCCTGAAATTCCCCCTGCAGGCTGGTGGGCGGCGGGATGCGGGGATCCATACGGCTGGCCAGGGCCCCCAGGTGGGCGGCCAGGATCTGGGCGTAGTACTCCAGTTGTTGCAGCAGCGGATAGCCGGGCAGGCCGACCGGCTCTGTCTCTAACACAGCGGCAGGGCCCAAAGGTGGCAGCCGAAAACCGCGGCTGGTGATATCGCTCCACTCCCGCCACTTGAAAGTAGAGACGATATCTTCCAAGCGGCCTTGACGGGTGCTGATCTGCAGGTCGATTTGGGGAATGGGGACTTCCGAGGTGGGATCCAAAGCAGCCTGGAGAGAGGTTGCCGGCAGCTCCAAAGTGCCGCTGGCGGTGTAGAGGCTCTCGAACAGCTCCAGTTGGGCTTGGGCAAGGGTCAGGCGAGCGGGGCGGGAGTCGTCGCTGGGGCGATAATCGAAATCCACTGAGAGGCCCTGCACCGCGAGATCGCCTAGCCGCAGCCCCTCGACCGCAGCTCGACCTCGAGCGGCGCCACTGGCCAGGTCAAGCGCCACCTCCCCATTGAGGGTTCCGCCCAGGCCAGCCCAGGGCCCGGCAGCCAACCCTCCCAGCAAAGCCAGCGGCAACTGGCTTGCCGTCACCTGCAGTTCATCTTGCTGGCGTTGGCCGCGCACTTCCGCCTCGCCCCGCCGCACCTGGAATTGCACAGGCCGAAACTGGGGATCCAACTGCAGCGCCAGCCGCTCCCGCGCCCCCACTAGCTCCACCGCCGTCCCCTGGGCAGACCAGCTAAAGGGCCCGGCCAAGTCGGCAAAGGCCACCTCCCCCACCTGCAAGCCGCGCAACTGCGCCTCGCCAGCCACCTGCAGGTTGTCCGGAGAGCCGCGGATCTGCCCGGATCCCTGCAGCACCCCCTGCAGCAGTGGCGGCAGGCCGGGCACTTCCGCCAGGGGGATCCCGTCAGCGGCAAAGCTCAGGTCCAGGGATCCCACCTGCAGCGTCTGGGGATCCACCGGGATCTCTCCCTCTACTCTGGCCAAGCGGGCGGTGTCGGCCAAGATCTCTGCCTGCTGGATACGCAAGCCAGATCCTTCCCAAGCTACCTGGCCGCGGATGCCGTCAACCCATTGCACTCCCCTCTCTCCCAAAGGCTGGGACAGGGCTAGCGACCCTTGCGCCCGCAACGCCGCCAGGAAACCCACCTCCGCCGCCTCCCCTGTGTCCACCTGCGCCATCAGCTCACCAGAGAGGGATCCCGGCCACTGCGGGTTAAAAAAGGCCAGCGGCAGATCCTGGGGAGCCACTTGGGCTTGGACTTGCCCTCCCGCCCACCGCCCCGCCACCTGGGCCCGGCCCCCGCCCAGCTCCAACACCGCCTGCGGCACCTGTACCGCCCACCCCTCGGCCTCGGGCAAGATCTGCAGCTGTCCTCTGCCGGCAATCTCTCCTCCTTGGGTTGTCCAGGTGGCCTCCACCTGGGGCCGGGATCCCGCCAGCGCCACCTGCACCTGGGCACTTACCGGCCCCAGCTCGCCCCGCCGCGGCAGGTTGAGGGCGTAGAGAGCCAGCACCTGCTCTACATCGGCCCCGGTGACCTGGAGATCGAACCGGCCTGCTAAGCCGGCAGCCCATTGCAGTTGTCCGGATCCCTGGATCCGCCCGCCGGCGGCCTTCAGGTCGATTTCCTCAAAGGCCAAGGTTTGATCGGCCAAGCGGAAGCCAAAAGCATATTCCGGCACCGGCAGGCGATCCACCCGCCCCGGCGAGATCCCTCGCAACTGCCCTTGGATCTGCGGCCCATTCAGCGGCCCGGTGACCCTCAGGGATCCCGCCACCACCCCTTCCGCCGGCAGCTCAACGTTGAAAGTCTCCTGGATCTGCTGCAGGCTGGCCGGGGCAATAGCGGCTTGCAGATCCAATCCCTCCTTGTCGCCGAAGACAATGGAGCCGTTGAGATCTTCAAAAGCAAGCTGGCCAAAACGACCGCTCACCCCCTGCAGTTCCAGCTCCTCTAGGGTAAAGCGAACGGAGCCCTTCACCTCTTCAAAAGGATGGGGCAACCTCTCCAGCCCCAGCCGCGCCTGCTGAACCTGGGCTTGCCCCGTCAACTCCCAAGGGCGTTCTCCTCCCCAGAGGACTTGCAGATCCAGACTGGCTTCCCCTTCCACCTCAGTCAAGGGCGCCGCCGGCAAGACGCTGGGCAGCAGCTCCAAAGGCAGGCGCCGAGCGGCCAGCGTCACCGAGCCAGAAGCCTGGGCGAAATCCGCCACCCCCCGGAGCTGCAGGGGGTAGCCCCCTTCCCCCTCCAGAGAGCGCAGCGCCGCCGAGAGCTGGAAACTGGCCCGACCCCCTCCCTCCTCCCCCGGCGGGGCACTCAGCCACACCTGCGCCTGGCCCTGCAACTGCTCAAACCGGCGCCGCTCTCCCACTAAGGGAATAGCCGTCAGGGATCCCCCCTGCAAACGGATGTTCAGCCCCTGCAAGGGCAGGGATCCCTCGCCTTCTGGCAGTTGAAACTGCACGTCTGCCCAGCCGCGATCCAGCGTCTCCATCAGCAGCAGTTGCGGCTGATTCAGGGTAATATTGAGCACCCACTCCCCCGTCTGCAGCCAGGTCCAGAAGTCGGGGCTGAGGTCGATGGAGCCGATGCTGGCCAGATGTTCGATGTGGCTTTCCCCTAGCCTCACCTGCCAAGGGGCTACAAACCTTACCTCCCCCAATTCCACCTGCCGGCGCATCGCCTGCGAGAGGGTAGCTTCCACCTGGGGCAGCACCCGATCTTGAAAGTAGGCCCCGATTCCCCAGGCAGCCCCAAAAGCGGCAGCCGTCAAGCCCAAACCCAGCCCCGCCCCCATCCAGGTGCCGGGGGGAAGGGAAAAGCGTCGCCGCTGCCCCTCTTGCTCCTGCCGATCCTCTCCCAACGCTCGCCCCTCAGGGATCCCAACCACCCCACTTGAGAAGCCCTGTCTGGCCCGCAGGCCGGCCTCCTTGGGGAACATCAAAAACTGCCCCCATCCTACCCAAGGACTCCCGCCTTGCCACGAGGGGCCAAAAAGCAGGGATCCCTGCCCCCAGCCGCAATCCCCTGCCCGCGGAAAAATACCGTCTCGCCAAGGGAGTAGGGATGCTAAGCTATCTCCACGCCCGAGATCGGGCCTCAACCCTCTGTCGAGATAGATAAAAGGAGAAAAGCCATTCCGGAACCTCTGTCTCTGACGGTCAGCTTGCGCGGCAGCCACGAAGCGCTGGAGAACTGCCAGGTCTTTTACCTGACGGGCCTTCTGGATGCCTTTTCTGAGCCGGTCTTCGTTAAGGTGGTCACCAAATACCTAGAAGAGGGATCCCCCAATCTCATCCTGGATTTGACGGGGATCGACTTCATCGATAGCTCTGGCGTCGGTGCCCTGGTGCAATTGGCCAAGCTGGCCCAGAGCCGTGGGGGCATCTTTCAGGTGGTGAGCAACCCCCGCATCACCCAAACGGTGAAACTGGTGCGGCTAGAGAAGTTTTTGTCCTTGCGCAACTCGCTCCAAGAGGCCCTCGATCATCTGGCCGCAGAAGGTGGGGGACGTCCAGAGCCTGACACTCGCCCCGACGCCGCCGAGGCAAGGCCTGAGGGGCCAGACGGCCAAGCTTCCTGAGCTGGCGGACAAGCTCCACCATGGGCCTGGGGACTTTTTGGGGCATTAGCGCCGGGGCCGGGGATCCCGAGTGGCTCACCCTCAAAGCAGCCCGCATCCTCGGCGCCGTCAGGTGGGTGGCCTGCCCCCAGAACGCCGCCGGCCAGCCGGGCCTAGCTTACCAAATCGTGCGCCCTTGGCTGCGACCGGAACAAACCCTGTTGCCGCTGCATCTGCCCTTTGTTACCCAAGTCGAGCTGCTGCAGGCGGCCTGGCAAGCGGCTGCCGAGCAACTGGCCCCGCCTCTGGAGCGGGGAGAAGATGTGGCCTTTGTCTGCGAAGGGGATGTGGGCCTCTACAGCACCTTTGCCTACCTGTCCCAAGCCCTGCGGCAGCGGATCCCCGACTTGCCCATCCAGGCCATACCGGGGGTGTGCTCTCCTCTTGCCGCCGCTGCCGCTCTGGGATCCCCTTTGGCGCTCGGCTCCGAGAAATTGGCGATTTTGCCTGCTCTTTTTGCCCTGACGGAGCTGGAGAAGGCCTGCACCTGGGCCGACGTGGTTGTGCTGATGAAAGTGGCCCCCGTCTATCCTCAGGTTTGGCAGTGGCTAGCGGCAAGAGGTTGGCTACAGCAGGCCAGCTTGGTGGTTTGGGCCGGTTGGCCCCAGCAAGCTCTCTTCCCCACCCTAGAAGGATTGGCCGACTATCGCCCCCCCTACTTTTCCCTGCTGATCCTGCGCTCTCGGCCCCGGAATTGAAGTTCTCCCCGACACCCGCCTGAAGGGGGAGGCCCACCGAGGCCGGGTCGAGTGGTCTCGGTCAAATCCTCGGCTGAGCTGGGGATCCAGCCCCCCTGCTTTCTGGAAAGTTTCTAAAAAGTAGACCTTTCTTCTGGAAAAGGGCAGAGGATCCGACTGCAAGATCTACTGGAGACCTATGTTGAAGAAATATGGGAAGAACGATTAAAGAAATGACCTAGACTGTTAAGAACAGTTGCCAGCCATTGTAGAGGGATTTGACCCAAGCTAGATTAGAAATGTAGTGATTCAAGCAAGGAGGATAATATCTCAGCTTCATCTCAAAGGCGAGACACCAGCCTGCAATCTGCCCAAGCTCAAAGCTTCCTGTCGGTCAACGTTTTGATCCAATCTCGTGCAAACTTCCGATCCGTTGCGCCGGCAGGTTTCTATAGCAAGCGGTTGTCTTGCCCAGAGGAGCACCTGGCACCTACGACAGGTTTTCTTCCGAAGAAGGGACATGGGAGCTAAATCAAATAGCGGTCGGGTCTGTTGAGGTCAGCCGCTGCAACGATAAGGGGTCGTTTACCTCTGGTGAGATGGCAAGATGGCGAGCGGTCTTACCCGTTTAAGGGATGCCGGCCTGCTATTTCGAGTCTCCGTTTAGGATCAAGGAAGAGGTGGAAAACCGATGCTCGGTCGGGTTCAGGTGCTCCCCCCTGCAGACTCTGGCGAATCAGGACTCTGCTCAGTAGAGCAAGGGCTGCGGGCTTTAGCAATTTTGGGTTCGCCCAGTTCATAGTTTCACGCTCGCTTGGAGGAGGTTTTTATGCTTGCCTTTCTCTCGAAAATTGCTAGAGCAGTTATCCGCGTGTTCACGCCTGCCAAGTCTGATCTGGTTGAAGTAGGTTACCAGCCCATTACCGATGATGTCTATCGCGCCAAAGGCTCAGCTCGCTATGCTGGGGAGCTGTAGGGCACAGTGCGAGAGCGGGTCAGGTTTTGGCACTTCAACCCTCGGGAGCAGAGCTTCAAAAGTTGGTTCGTCAGGTGGCTGTTCTACTCTCCCCGTCAATTGAGCAGAGGGGGGTGAGCTCAGAACAATCGCTCAGAACAATCGAATAAGTGAAGAGACAGCTAAGTTTGGATGCAGGTGACGTGCATGGGGGTGGGTGGTTTCCCCTCCACTCAAGTTTTGTCGGTTCAGTGGCGGTGCCGGTGGGGTTGCCGCCACTTCTTGTTGGCTGCGAGCTGCTTGCCGCTTCTCTGCGAAAATAGCAAGGACGCTTGCAACAGATGCTTGAACGCCCTGTTTTCCTCTGTGTTGCCCTCCCTCGTGGTCTATCCCGTCACGCTAGGTGATTTGGAGCCCGTGGCGGAGGTTCTCGCCCAGGTCTTTTACCCGCCCTTGGGTCTGCAGCGCTGGCTCCACCCGATTCACAAGTTGGGCATCCGCGAGGATTTGCGCCTCAAGCTGGCGGCCAGGGATCCGCACTACTGCTGCCTGGCGGCTGCGGTGGGATGCGAGGTGGTGGCCACTGCCGAGATCTCCTTGCGGGCGATGGCCCATGGGAAGTATCCCTATCTGGCCAACTTGGCGGTGTTGCCCCCTTGGCGGCGGCGCGGGATCGCGCGGCAGCTTTTGCTCAGCGCCGAAGGAGTGGTGCAAGGTTGGGGCTATCACCAGTTGTATCTGCACGTGGTGGAAGACAATCTGGCCGCCCGGCAGCTCTACGCCCAACTGCGCTACACTCCCATCCAGCGCACCTCTCAACTTTGGCATTGGCTGGGGATCCCACCCCAGCTTTTGCTCTGCAAGTGGCTGCCGTGAAGTTATGTAAACTAGAGCTAGAAAGCTGGAGAGGTGTTGCAGTGGTTATCGAGGAAGGGGGCAGGAGCTGGCGCTGGTTGGGCCTTGTGGGGTTGTTTACGGCTTTGCTGGTGAGCTGGGCAGGGGTTCAGCCCGCTTTGGCCCAGTGGGGCACCACCCCCCTGCCGCAGATCGGGGCGCCGGCGCCGGAATTTGAGCTGCCGGATCAGTCGGGCCAGGTGCGGCGGCTGGCGGATTTTCGCGGCAAGTGGGTGGTGCTCTACTTCTATCCCCGCGACTTCACTGCCGGGTGTACCATCGAGGCGCGCCGCTTCCAGCAGGATCTGCCCAAGTTTCGGACGCTGGGAGCGGAGATTGTGGGCGTGAGCGCCGACTCGGTGGACTCGCACCGACGGTTTTGCTCGGCAGAGGGGCTGCAATTTCCTCTGCTTTCGGATCCTGAGGGCACGGTTAGCCGCGCCTACGGCTCCTGGACGGGGGAGATGGCCCTGCGCAACACTTTTTTGATCGATCCTGAGGGGATCCTGCGGGCCATCGACCCGATTGTCAACCCCTCTCGGCACAGTGCCGAGGTCTTGGCCCAACTGCAAGAGCTCGCCCAGGCTGGCTAGTCCTGGGGGCCAAAGGTCTGCTCGAACTCCTGCAGCAGCTCGTCGATCTCCTCCAAGGCTTGATTGACATCGACCCGCAAGCTGCCCAGGTCTGGCTTTTCCAAAAGCTTGACCAAGGTGGGCCGGCGCTCGCGAATGCGCTTGATGCGCTCTTTGAAGGCGGCAATTGCAGCTGTGTCCATGGCTAGAGAGATTATTTCAACTCCTCCAGACTATCGCTTTCCCACCCGGATTGTCGCCCACCGCGGGGATCACACCCACGCCGAGGAGAATACCCTGGCCGCTTTTGCGGCGGCCATCGAAGGCGGGGCCGACGGGATCGAGCTGGACGTGCGCCGCAGCCGCGACGGGATCCCGCTGGTTTTTCACGATGCCGAGCTGGAGGGGCAGCCGCTGGCGGCGCTCACTTGGGCGGAGATCCGCGCCCGCAAGCCCACGATCCCCAGCTTGGAAGAAGCGCTGCTCCACGTCAGGGGCAGGATTGCCCTCGATATCGAGCTGAAAGAGGCGGGCTACGAAGAACAGATCCTCGCCCTCATCGGCAAGCTCTTGACCCCTGCAGAGTGTGTGATCACCTCTTTTTTGCCCCAGGTGGCGCAACGGGTGAAAGCCCTTCTGGGAGGGGCTGCCCCCCAGGTTGGCCTGTTGGTGGAGGCGCAGCCGGAGGGAGAGAAGGGATCCCTCTTGACCTACTGCCGCGAGGTGGGAGCGGATTTTCTCGCCCCCCATTACTCTTGGCTGGACCTGCCGTTTTTGGCGGCGGCGGCCCAAGCCAGGATCCCGCTCTACGTCTGGACGGTCAACGATCCGGAGATCATGGCCTTCTGTTTGCGCCCGTCTGGGGAGGAGCCGCCGGTGCGGGGGCTGATCACCGACCACCCTCAGTTGGCGCTGCAAATTCGCCGCCAGCTCTGGCTGGCCGCAGAAGACTAAACCATGGGCACAAATTGCACTGGGAAGGCCCCCTTTTGCACCACCCCCTCCGGGGTTTTGTGGAGGATCAGCAAGGATTGGAATCCCTGGCTTTCGCCCACCGGCACCACCAGGGTACCTCCCACCGCCAGTTGATCCAGCAGCAGCGTCGGCAGGGTTGGGGGGGCTGCCGTCACCACGATGGCGTCGTAGGGGGCGTGTTCCGGCCAACCCTGATAGCCATCTCCCTGGCGCACCTCCACGTTGCGGTAGCCCAAGGAGGCCAGGGTTTGCTGAGCGCGGGCGGCCAAGGGAGCCAGCCGCTCCAGGCTATATACTTGCCGGGCCAGCTCGGCCAAAATGGCCGCCTGATAGCCGGATCCGGTGCCGATTTCCAGCACCACCGACTCAGGGGTGAGGCGGGCCGCCTCAGTCATAAAGGCGACAATATAGGGCTGAGAAATCGTCTGGCCGTAGCCAATGGGCAGCGGGCAATCCCTGTAGGCGCGCTCCCGCAGCTCCGGGGGAACGAAAAGGTGGCGCGGCACCTTGCGCATTGCCTCCAGCACCCGGGGATCGCGGATCCCTCGCTGCAAGATCTGCTCCCTCACCATCCGCTCCCGTTGGCCAGCCCAGGGATCCATGCCACTATCGCCGGCACAGGACTGAGGAGCGCCCAACTCGGCAGCCGGGATCCCAGCCAAGGAGTCAGAAGTCCTCTTAAAAAGAGACGAGAACAACTTTACCATTGGCGCACAACCTCCAAAGCTAACAGCTTGCCGGGATTTTCCGGGAACGCTGCGCCGTCACTTGGGATCCCTCAACTCGATCCTGGCCTACTTTCCAAAAGACTTCCAGCTTTAATCAGGCTTTTTCCCCTACCCCTTCCCGCAAGGGGATGGAAACTCCTCTTGTGCACGACTTAGCCGCAAGGATCTACCGGCTACAGCTAGCCCTTAGCAAGGTGGGGCCGTGGGGTGGTTTAGCGGTGTCTGTCAAACCAGCGCATCAGCATCGCCGCTAGGCGCTCAGGGTTGTGACGCACCAAGCCGGTCTCAGGATCCTCTTGCATGACGTTGGCCAGAACTGCCCGGCAACCTAGGTAGGCCAGCTTATCCGGATCCAGCACCACAAACTCAGAGCCATTGCGGCGGTAATGCTCCAAGGCGCGGAGAGAAGGGGGCTCCCGCTGTACCAGGACACCATCGAACAAGCGCACGCCCGCCACCCGATCCAGGGCCATGACGTGATCCCCAACGGTGTAGCCGTCGGTTTCCCCTGGCTCGGTCATAATGTTGCACACGTAGATGTGGGGCGCCATGTTCTTGGCCAGAGCTTCCACAATCTCCGGGATCAACAGGTTAGGGATGATGCTGGTGTAGAGGCTACCCGGCCCCAGCACCACAAACTCTGCCGCCTCGATGGCCTCGATCGCCTCGGGCAAGGCAGGAGGGTTGGGCGGGTCGCAGCCAATGCGGCAAATGCGCCCCCTGGCTTTAGCGATGTTGGACTCGCCCACCACGCGGCGGCCATCGCTCAACTCCGCCCAGAGGGTGACGTCCGCCAGGGTGGCCGGCAGCACCCGTCCCTGAATGGCCAAGACCTGCGAGGTGGCGGTGATGGCCCGAATCAGGTCGCCCCCGGTTACGGCGGTGAGGGCGGTGATGAACAGGTTGCCGAAGCTGTGCCCGCTCAGACCTTCCCCAGCCTGGAAGCGGTATTGAAACAGCTCCGTGAGCAGCTTTTCTTCGTTGGCCAAGGCGGTGAGACAGTTGCGGATATCTCCAGGGGGCAACACGCCGATCTCCCGCCGCAAGCGCCCTGAGGAGCCGCCGTCATCGGCCACGGTGACAATGGCGGTGATGTTGGAGCTGTAGTGCTTCAACCCCCGCAGCAGGTTGGAAAGGCCGGTGCCGCCCCCCAGAACCACGATGCGAGGGCCACGACTCAGACGTCGCCGCGACAGGAGCTTATCCACCAGCGCCTCGTCTCCTTCTGGGATCAGCACATCTTCGATGGAGCGCATGGCGCTGCGAAAGCCCAGCACCACCATCACCAAGCCGATCCCGGTCACCAAGGGGCCGCTGATGTTGTTGGGGATCCAGGTGGTGATCAGGCGCAGGGTGATGTCGATTAATCGCTTGAGGCGAAAGATGGGGGTCAGCTCTGTCCAGATGGCGATGCCCAGCACCATCAGCAGCACGCCCCCCACGGCTAGGGTGAGCCAGCGCTTGACCGCCAGACCAGGGAAGAGCCATTTCCAGCCATTTCCCGGCCAAGTGGCCTGGCGACGGCGAGGCCCCCACACAGTGGACTTGTTGCTGGGCGCGGGCTTAGTCATGGGGAGGTGCAGGAACGCCGGCCAAAGGGATCCTAACCTGTTGCTGTTCTACGCCAGCGGCAGGGGGTGGCGGGCCAAAGCGGGCCTCCAGCTCCCGCTGCGAATCCAGCAAATGGCGGTGCTGCACCTGGATGTTCAGGGCAGGCAGGGCAGGGTTGTCGGTGGGGACAGCCCAGGGCCGCAGATCTTCAGCCAGGCGCTCCACCAGAGCCACAGAGCGGTGTTGCCCGCCGGTGCAGCCGATGGCCACGGTCAGGTGAGGCCGTCGTTCTGCTCGGTAGTGGGGCCAGAACGCCTGCACCAGAGAAAAGATCTGCCGGTAGGTGGATTGGGTAACTGGATCCGCAAAGAGGAACTCCTGCAGAGGCGGATCCTGGCCGGTCAAGTGGCGCAGATGGGGCTGAAAGAAGGGATTGGGCAAAAAGCGCACGTCGAACAGCAAGTTGGCATCGGGGGGGGCACCGTACTTGAAGCCGAAGCTGACCAGCCTCAGGTTGAGCGGCTGTGGGATCCCGTGGACCAGGGCTTGTAATTGCTGCCGCAGTTGCTGGCTGTTCAGCTCAGACGTATCCAGGAGGTGGGTGCAGCGCTCCCGCACGGGGGCCAGATCGCGCACTTCCTGCTCAATGGCCTCCAACAGGCCAAGGCCAGGGCGGTGAGGGTGGGGGCGGCGGTGGGCGCTGAGACGGTTGAGCAATACCAGGGGACGAGCCTCCAGAAAGAGGAAAGGGATCCCTTGCGCTTGCCGCCAGCGGTCAAAGGCAAGGAACTGCTCCCGATATTCCGGGGTGTGGAGGTTTAGGCTCACCGCTAGAGCAGGGTGGCGAGGCCGGATTGCCTCGATTAAATAAACGGCCTGGTCAGGCGGGATCCCTTCCAAGCCGGTGTAGCCCAGTTGTTCCAATTGCTGGATGGCCAGGGTTTTCCCGGATCCCGTCAGCCCGGCAATAACGAGAACAGGCGAGGTCGCGGCGGTCGGTCTAGTCGCTTGATCGTCCATGCAGCCTATTCTAGGGCGAGGGGGAGCCGAAAAACCGGATGCCAGGCGCTCAAGTCTGGGAGGCTGTTGCGGCTTCTCTGTCCGTTTTCTCCGCCGGCCCCGGGAGGGGGGCGCTGGGGCAGAGATCGGCCAGAAAACACTGTTCGCAAAGGGGCTTGCGGGCGGTGCAAATGGCCCGCCCATGCTCGATCAGGCGAATGGACCAATTTTCCCAGTCGGCTTGCGGCAACAACTGCATCAGATCCCGCTCGATGCGCACGGGATCCTCGTGCTCGGTGAGGCCGAGGCGACGGCTGAGGCGCTTGACGTGGGTATCGACAGTCACGCCAGCGTTGATGCCAAAGGCATGGGCCAGGACCACATTGGCCGTCTTGCGGGCCACCCCCGGCAGAGTGAGCAGCTCCGGCATGGTGCGGGGCACCTGGCCGCCGAAGTCCGTCACGATCTTGCGGCAGGCCTCTTGGATGTGTTTAGCCTTGTTGCGGTAGAAGCCGGTGGGACGGATCAGGGCCTCGATCTCCTCCCGCGGCGCCGCCGCCAGCGCCTGGGCATCGGGAAAGCGGCGAAACAGCTCCGGCGTAACTTGGTTGACTCGCTCGTCGGTGCACTGTGCAGACAAAATGGTGGCCACCAGCAGTTGCAGCGGCGTTTCGTAGTGGAGGGCACAGGTAGAGTTGGGGTAATGGCGCTTCAGCCGGATCAGGATCTCCAAAGCCCGCTGGCGCAAAGCCCGCTTGCCGCTCATCTGCAACTAGCCCGACCCGGTGACGATGGCAAGGGTGTCCTTGAAGATCAGCACTACCCCCAGCCCCAGCAGCAGCACCAAGCCCGTCTGCATCACCCGTTCCTCCAGTTCTTTGGGCAGCCGCTTGCCGCGGATCGCTTCCAAGATCAAAAAGGCGATGTGTCCCCCATCCAAGGCGGGCAGGGGCAACAGGTTGAGAATAGCCAGGTTGATGCTGATCAAGGCGGTGAAATTAAACAAGCTGGCAGCATCGTCCCGCGCCAGATCCGCGCCGAGCTTGACAATCCCCACCGGGCCGGATACCTGGGTGGCGGTGTTTTGGAAGTTCTGCAGGAGCTGCTGCAGGCCACTGAGGTTCATCATCACCAAGCGCTGGTAGGCGTTCCCGGCTTCGGCAAAGATCTCTGCCGGGCTCTGAGCCGGGCGCAGTGTCACCTCTTGGTTGGGGGCCAGGTTGACCCCAATGGCCACCACCTCTCCCCGCATCTCGGGAGTCACCGTGATCTCCAGAATGGGATCCCCCTCCCCTCGCTGCACCTGCAGGGGGACGGGCCGGTTTTGGCTGCGGCGGATCAACGCCTGAAAATCATTGAGAGCTGCCAAGGCCGAGGCCTCGTCGGCAACCGTGCTGTAATCGTGGTCGGCTGCCCGCAACACCACATCTTCCGCCTGCAAGCCGGCCCGCTCCGCCGGGCTATCCGGCATCACCTGGGCGATGAGAATGCCGGGATGGATGCGCGTCACCGATGGGATCCCCAGCGTGGCAAACATCAGCACCAGCACCAGATAGGCGAAGGCCAGGTTGGCCATCACCCCCGCGCTCATCACCACCAGGCGATCCGCGACAGGGCGATTCTTCAGCAGATCCGGGTCGTCGGGCGGGTAGGGAGAGCGCTCGTCATCGTCGGGAAAGCCCACGTAGCCCCCCAACGGCAGGGCGCGAATGGCGTACTCCGTCTCCTTGCCCTGGTAGCGCCACAGCACCGGGCCAAATCCCAGCGAAAAGCGGTTGACGTGGATCCCTTGGAGTTTGGCTGCGGCGAAGTGTCCCGCCTCATGCACCAGGATCAGCAGGGCGAGAATGGCGATGGAGAGGAGAACGGGCATGGGCTGGCTTGAAGGAGAGAAGGAAAAAAAGAGCAAGAGGCAGAGAGCCACAGCGGCGGCTGCACCTGCCGCCTTAAGGAACCAAGATAACAGACCAGAAGCGGCAGAGCCCTCAGAACACTTGTTCTACTTCCAGGATGTCGGGAATGCTCTCCCGCAACTTGCGCTCGATGCCCATTTTTAAGGTCAGGGTGGAGCTGGGGCAGGCGCCACAGGCCCCCTGTAGGCGCAGCTTCACCACCGGGCCGTCGATTTCCACCAGCTCTACGTTGCCGCCATCGGCTTGCAGGTAGGGGCGCAGCTCGTTGAGGACTTTTTCCACATTTTCGGCCGTTAGTTCCAGTGCTTGTGCCATAGTTGCTTCCAGCTCTGCTGAGACCTTGCCTGGGATGTCGAGATGTTGATTGTAGCGATTTCTCGCCAGACCCCTCAAGCCAGGGAGGGATCGCCCTTCTTCAGCATAGTCTCCTTCTTTCGGGGTGGGGGATGAGATCCCTCTCTTCAGCCAGAAGACTAGAATAGGACTCAGATTTGCCTGTTGCGAGCAGCAGACCCAAGCCTATTCTGAGCAGGGGCGCTTTCTTCGCCATGTTAGATGTCTTACTGATTGTGATCTTCATGTTGGCCGGGGCGGGTCTTGGATTCTACGGCCTGGATCTGCTCCCTCCTGCCGCCATTCAGGGGGCCAATGTGGAGGGGGCGCGCGTGGTTACCAGCGGCTTTGGTGTCCTAGCGGGTTTGGCTTTTGGATCCTTGGTGCGCTGGGGCTACCGCCGCTTCGAGGCCAATGTACGCTCGCTGCCGCCGGATGTGTTGATCAGCCGCTCGGTGGGGTTGGTGATCGGCCTGGTGATTGCCAACTTGGCCATGGCTCCTGTCTATTTGTTGCCCCTGCCTCAGCAGCTCAATAGCTTTATCGAGCCGCTGGCCTCCGTCTTTTTTAGCTTGTCCTTTGCCTACTTGGGGGTGAGTTTGGCCGATACCCATGGCCCTGCGCTCTTGCGCCTGTTCAACCCCAACTACGCCCTGCAGGCGGCCGCAGAGGGCAGTGTGGTGGCGGCCAGCCCCAAGGTTTTGGACACCAGCTCCATCATCGACGGGCGCGTGGCCCAGTTGATCGAGACAGGCTTTTTGGAGGGAACGCTGGTGATCCCTCGCTTTGTTATCGCGGAGCTGCAAACCATCGCCGACAAAGCCGATCCGCAAAAACGGGAGCGAGGCCGCAGAGGGTTGGATACGCTGCAAGCCCTGCGCCAGGCCTATCCCGACCGCTTTGTGATTCACGAAGCCAACTACCCGGATCTGGCCACCGTGGACGAGAAGCTGGTGCGCCTGGCCCAGAATGTGGGGGGAACGCTGGTGACCACCGATTACAACCTGAAGAAGGTGGCCACACTGCAGGGGATCAAGGTGCTCAACGTGAACGAGCTGGCCGAAGCCTTGCGGCCCATCTACATTGCCGGCGACAGCTTCGATATCAAGATCACCCGCGAAGGGAAGGAGCCGGGCCAGGGGGTTGGCTATCTGGAGGATGGCACGATGGTGGTGGTGGAAGAGGGACAGCGCTCTCTGGGCAAGACTCGCTCGGTTGTGGTGACCAGCGCCATTCAAACCTCGGCGGGCCGGATGCTCTTCGCCCGCCTCAACAAGGACTCCAGCCCAGCTTCCTCTGCGAAAACCTGAGGCTTCAGGCCGAAGAGCTTTGTTTTCCCGACGCAATGATGGCCTCTCCCCCAATGGGCGTCCTCCAACCGGATCTGATTTTCTACACCCAGGATCGCCAGCAGCGTTTCTGGAGTTTTTATTGGGAGGGTGCTGAGAACTACGCCATCTACCCGCAGCAGATCCTGAGCGGACAGCAAAGCTGGGAGGTGGCCAATGCGGAGGAGTACGAAGCCAAGCTCAGGCAGGTGTTTGCGAGCGGGGATCCCTTGCAGCATCAGTGTCAGGTGATTTCTCCCCGCTACAAGTTGCACTTGCATCTTTGCCTCAACCCGGTGCGGGACATGGAGGGGGAGGTGGTGGCCGTGTCGGTAGTGGGCAAGGTGTTGGGGGCGACGCCTTTCAACTTGGCCGGCGGAGCCGGCAGCCCCCCTGCCCAGCGCCATCCCCTCCTGACCGAGCCGGTGCCGGGGATCACGGCGCAGTTGCTGCGCAACATCGGCCACTCCCTCGGCATCCGCGAGCTGTGCCAGCAGACGGTGGAGCAGTTGGGCCAGTTGTTCGGGGCGGATCGCTGCCTGCTGGCCCTCTACGAAATGGGGCAGGACTCCCTCACAGTCAATGCTGAGTACCGCCGCAACCCGGGGGATCCCTCGCTGTTGAACCAGACCTTGCGTCTGGCGGATCACCCGCCTCTGCTGCAAGCCCTTCGTCAAGAAGAGCCGGTGGTGATGGGACGCCATCTGGCCATCGCCATGTCTTACCGGGGCTATGCCAACAGCCTGCTCTGGCTGGAAGTGTTGCCCCCCAACGAAGCCCCCCTCTGGCAGGCCGGCCACCTTCAGGTGCTGCAGAGCATCGCCACCTACCTGGGCACCGCCATTGCCCACGCCATTTTGCTGGATCAAAGTCGCCAACTGGCCACTCGCCTGCAGTTGGCCAACCAGACACTGCGCCAGAAAAACAAAGAGCTGGAGCAGGCCCGCGCCCAAGCAGAATCGGCCAACCAACTGAAAAGTCAATTCTTGGCCAATACTTCCCATGAGCTGCGCACCCCTCTCAACGGGATCATCGGCTTTATTAGGCTGGTGCTGGACGGGATGGCCGAAAGCCGAGAAGAGGAGCTGGACTTTTTGCAGGAGGCCTACCGCTCGGCCCTGCACCTGTTGGCCTTGATCAACGACGTGCTGGACATCGCCAAGATCGAGGCGGGCAAAATGCAGTTGCAGTTTGAGCCCTGCGACCTGCGCGCCTTGTTCAAGGATGTGGAGGCCAAAACCGGCCTGCAGGCCAAACAGAAGGGATTGCAACTTAGCTTCCACCTGCCCCCCACGCCGGATCGGATTTGGCTGTACGGAGATTACCAACGCCTGCTGCAGGTGATGCTCAATCTGGTGGGCAATGCCATCAAGTTCACCCCCAAAGGCTCGGTGACGGTACGAGCCGACCTCCTTCCCGGCGACCCGGGGATGGCCCGCATCCGCGTCATCGATACCGGGATCGGCGTGTCGCTGGAAAAGCAGCAGAAGCTGTTTCAGGCCTTCACCCAGGTGGATGGCTCCACCACCCGCCAGTACGGCGGCACCGGCTTGGGCCTAGCCATCAGCCAACGGCTGGTGGAGGCAATGGGGGGAGAGATCAACTTCTATAGCCTGGGCGAAGGGCTGGGATCCACCGTCACTTTTACCGTGCCCCTCTACCGCCAGCCGCTCCCAGGGGGGGAGGCGAGCCCAGCTCAAGAAGGCCCCCCAGAGGCTACGAATCCCAACCTAATGCCCTATCCGGCCCAGTGCTGATCCACCGATGCCCTATCCCCGCAAACGGTTTGGCCAGCATTGGCTTAAGGATCCCGCGGTTCATGAGGCGATTGTGCGGGCCGCCCAGTTGCCGCCTCCTCAGAGGGATCCTGCGTGGGTTCTGGAGATCGGCCCCGGCACCGGGCAGTTGACGCAGCGGTTGCTGGCCCAGGGCGTACATGTGGTGGCGGTAGAGATCGATCGGGATCTGTGTCGGCTGCTGCAAAAGCGCTTCGCCGACCAACCCCGCTTTCACTTGGTGGAAGGAGATTTTCTTCGCCTGCCGCTGCCGCCTCAGCCCCGCCTGCTGGTGGCCAATATCCCCTATAACCTCACTGGCCCAATTTTGGAGAAAGTGTTGGGATCCCCGGCCCAGCCGGTGAGGCAGTTTGAGCGCATCGTCTTGATGGTGCAAAAAGAGCTGGCCGAGCGCCTGCAGGCCGGCCCTGGCAGCAAAGCCTACGGCGCTCTGAGTGTACGGGTGCGCTACTTGGCCGAGTGCGAGCTCATCTGCCGCGTGCCCCCCAGCGCCTTCCGGCCTCCTCCCCAAGTGGAATCGGCAGTGGTTCGCCTCACTCCCCGCCCCGCCCCCACCCCCGCCCGCGATCCCCGCTGGTTCTCCCAACTGGTTTGCCAGGGCTTCTCCGCCCGCCGCAAGCAACTTGTCAATGCTCTGGGAGGCCTCGTGGATCGCCAGACCGTGGCCGCCGCTCTGGCTCAGCTCCGCCTCAGCCCCACGGCCCGTGCCGAAGAGCTGGATCTGCCCGATTGGCTGGCCCTGAGCGATCTGCTGCTGGAGCAGACACCTAGGATGGCTGCCGTTTCCGGCGAGGGAAAACCGCGGTAGGGTGAGAGGAAGTCCTCAAGGGTTTTTCACCAGACCCCAAAACAACCTATGCTCAACAACCAAGGCAGACAGATCCTTGTAACTGGCGGTACCGGTGGGCTCGGGTTGGGAGTAACCCCCGTGCTCCTGGACACAGGGGCAGAGTTGACCTTGACCTACCGCCAAGAGGAGGAGTTGGCTGTTTTGCGGCAGCGCCTGCCGGCCAATAGCCTGGATCAGGTGCGCTTTGTGCAGGTGGATTTGCTGAACGAAGCCGCTGTGGCACGGCTCATCGACGATCTGCCCCGCGTCGATGGTTTGGTGCACCTGGTGGGCGGCTTTGCCATGGGCCCCACTCACGAGTACAGCCTAGAAGATTGGCGGCGCGATTTTGACCTCAACCTCACCACCACCTTCCTGGCCTGTAAGCACAGCCTGCGCAAGATGTGGCAACAGGGTTATGGACGGATCGTGACGGTGGCCTCCCGAGGGGCGGTAGAGCCGGGATCCCAACTGGCCGCCTACTGTGCTTCCAAAGCGGGGGTGGTGGCCCTGACCCGCACCATTGCCGCCGAAACCAAAGGCACCGACATCACCGCCAACGTCATCCTGCCCAGCATCATCGACACGCCGGCCAACCGGGCTGCCATGGGCTCCGAGCAGGCGGAGCTGTGGGTAAAGCCCGAGTCGATCGGGCAGGTGATCGCCTTTTTGGTCTCGGAAGCGGCGCGGGATCTGAGAGGGGCGGCGATCCCGGTGTACGGCAATGTCTGAGCTGCTTGGTTGACCGCGCCCCCAGACGGCCTTCATGATACGAGGGTAGAGGCTTATTTTCGTGCCGTTTTCCTATGCTGAAGCGATGGTTCTTGGGGGGCTGGCGTCAGCAAATTGGCCGCATTGAGGTAACAGGGGTGATCGATGGCAGAACCCGAGAGCGGGTTCTCAAAGCCTTGCAAGAGGTGGAAGAAAGACAGATCCCTGCCGTGGTGTTGCGCATCGACAGCCCCGGTGGGACAGTGGCAGACTCCCAGGAAATCTACAATGCCCTCTCGCGTCTGCGGGAACGCAAGGGCACGCGCATTGTGGCCAGCTTTGGCAACATCGCTGCCTCTGGAGGGGTTTACATTGCCATGGGAGCCGAGAAAATTGTCAGCAACCCCGGCACCATCACCGGCAGCATCGGCGTCATTATCCGCGGCAACAATCTCGAACGGCTGCTGGACAAGATAGGGATTTCCTTTAAGGTCATCAAGTCCGGCCCCTACAAGGATATCCTTTCCTTTGACCGCGAGCTGACCCCAGAAGAGCGCAACATCCTCCAAGAGTTGATCGACATCACCTACGGCCAATTTGTGCAAACCGTTGCTGCCGCTCGCCGGCTAAGCGTGAATGTGGTCAAAACCTTTGCCGATGGCCGCATTTTCAGCGGCGAACAAGCTCTGCACCTGGGCGTGGTGGATCGCCTGGGCACAGAAGAGGATGCCCGCCTCTGGGCCGCGGAGCTGTCAGGGTTGCCGCCCGATGCGAAGTTCTGCGATCTGCTCCCACGGCGCAGGGGTTGGGCCCGCTTGCTACCGGCGGCAGAGGCATTGGCGCGTCTGCAATTTGAGGTAAGCACCTCAGGCCTGCCCCTGTGGCTCTACACCGGTTCTTGAGAGACGGCCTCCACAACTGTGAGGATTGGTTCTCCCGCCCCCAACCCTTATGCCGGCATAAGAGAGCAGTTGGGAAGCAAAGCCAGAAGCCGCTTTGCCACCTGCTCCTGGCCGGGGGCTTGCGGCGGTGCGTCTGGCTGGCCGGAGTTACTCCTCTATTTGCCAGGGATCCTGCGCCAACTCCTCGTCGAAGATGCGGGGGGGACGCACCGCCATCAGCACTTGGCCCAGCAGGGGAGAGGGGGGCGAATCCTCTATCCACTCCACCGCCACAGCTCCCCCTCGATCCACCAGGAAAACCCCTGCCCTCCCTTCCCAGGTGCGAACGGCGCGATCCGCCACCAGCAAAATCGGATCCTGTTCTTCTTCAGGGGCCACCGGCCAGCCCAACAGGGATCCCAGCAAACCATTGTCCACCTGCAGGGCGACTGGGTCGGCGGCCCTTTGAATGGCCGGCCAAGCGGGCAAGGCCATCCACGTCTGCCCAGCCACGCTGGTGACCCAACCAAAAAGGCCTTGAGGCTCAACGGCAGGGATCCGCTCCCAGGTGGCGGTAGAAAGAGGCAGGGATCCGGCCACCGGCAGCAGACGGGGCAGATCCTCTTCCGGGCGAAACACCGAAAGCCTGGGCAACGGCTTGCGCTGGGGTTGGGAGCCGGGAGCCAACGTCGACAAGAGCCGCTCAACCTGTTGGCGGGCTGTTTCGCTGTGGGCATACTGAAAGGCGCGGCCAATGGCCCGGGTTCGCTCCTGGAGATCGCGGGTTTCCTGGGCAGTTTTCCAGGCTTGGTAAGCCACCGCATCGCCGGGGTGATCCGTGAACCCTTCCGGGAGCTGCCGCAGTTGGGCATAGTTTTTCACAGCCCGGGCGATCTCGTGGGCCTCATCGGCACCCAGGTTGCGGCTGACAACCAGCTCCGCCACCCGGACGCGATCCTGAGGCGAGAGGATGCGCAACTCGTAGAGAATATCGCTGCCTTTGTGGGCAAAGTGCTCCAAAACGGCTGAGCTGGCTCCTGCTTTCGCCATTCCTTCGTAAACCTGGGCGGCGACAACGATCTGGTTTTGGTGGGCGGGCTCAAACCCGGTCGCCTCGAAGATGGCCTGGGGAGTCATTTTCTGTCGTTGCAAGCTTTGGCAGGCCTTTGCCCAATCCAGCCACCCCCCCTCTTTGCGCTGCAGCCGGCCCATCAACAGGCTGGGATCCTCCTCCGGGGCAGTGGGTTCCGGCAAATGCTGACTCATGGCCAGGCTTCCTCCGCAACGACAATAGCCCAAAATGAACGCATACAGAACCAACCCATCCAATACAGTAAACTACCCCATGGCTATAGCTTGCTTCCGCGAAGCGGTAGCCGGGGGCTTTGGGAAATCCTGTAGCCGGCAAGCCAGCCGCGGATCCCTGGGCTGGTTGATAAGGGCAGCCTCAAATAACATAGGCCTACGGCCCACTAACGCGGGGGGCAGCGTTGGAGCTCGCATCCCCTTCCCGCCCACGTGCAAGAGTGACCCCGCAACCGCTGGCCAACCTGCAAACACAAAAGGATAGCTCGGTAGCCTCGTACTTTAGGGCGGGGCGGAAAAGCCCGTAGGCAACTTGAGTTGCTCATAATGGTATCGTTGTTACCGAGGCGTGCCGTTCCCAGGCAAGCACCTCATCACGATGAAAAACTCGACCGGTGGCCAGCGTCTGGGAGATGCCAACGTCTCAGCCAACCTGCAAGGACTCTGCCCCCTGACGCGATCAGAAAAGTCAGCAGAACCTTGGGGCCTTGCCTCAAGGAACTGTCTAGCTAGAGGCGCTTTGGCAGCGCCTTTACGAGCCCGTTTGTGAACTACGTTAAGCATCCCCCGCCTTCCGGCGGAGGGAGTGTCAATTGCTCTCGGCGCTCTCTCGGCACTCGCCCTCCGTCACCTGAATTCGATGAAGTAGCCGCGCCTTTTCCCCTCCCCTGACCCCCCATCCAGATCCAAAGGGATCCCTCTCCCGCCATACCAGAAGATGAACTGGGGTGGGCAAAGCAAACTAGCTCATGCTGACCCGGCTGCGGTCATAGGTGAGACGGAAGGTGGGATGCACCTTTCCTTGGATGCGGTTCCAGAAGTTGCGCACATTGGCCTGCAGGCCAACCCGCTCCGTGCCACGCACCAACATGGCTTGCTGACGAACCCGAATCGCCCGTTGGTGGCCCATCATCAGGCGGCGAGCCAGCTCATCCAGAACGTGAGAACGGCCAGGAGCAGGTGCCTCGGCTGTCTGAACGGTTTGAGCCGGCGCTGCAGCAGCTTCGGAACGATAGGCCGCGCCCCGATAGAGCAGGTCAAGCTTGGTGGGCAAAACCACCGGCTTGCTCAGGTGGCGAAATCGCCAGTCCAGCCCCCGATAGCGACCCCCCACTTTGCCCGGAGAAACAGTCACCGTCGCCGGCGAGTGAGTGTAACCAACGCCACGGTAAGAGAGTTCCATGATCTTCGCCTCCAAACGTATATGGTCTGTATCCACTTCACTTCCTGAGGAGTGACCCGAGATGTCCCGTGGACAGTCCCAAGGGTTGAGGCACGTTCCTTCGGGATAGCTCCCTACTTCCGTCCTCCGGCTGCCGTCTTGCTCCACGATAAGCCAAACAGCAGGCGAGAGGATGAACGATTTCTTTCTACATTTTGTATTATAAGCTACGGTTTTGAGGTATTGCCACCAACTTTTAACGAAAATTTCCACTGATCCTCCCTTTGGCTGGCCAAGAACCCAGCCTGAATGAGGCGGGATCCCCTGCGGGAGCCGGTTTGCAGCGCTTTGGGTTGGGCCCAGCCTTCCACTCTGTCCGCAGGGCCGAAGAAAGCATTATCGTGGAAGAATCCTCAGGATTGGCTACAAAAGTTCATACTCCTGGTGGGGTGTCTCTGTGCAGGAAGACTTTCGCCTGATTCTGGACATCGTGACAGTGTTGGCGGCAGCGGCGGCGGGTGGTTTTCTGGCAGCGCTGCTGAGGCAGCCGGTGTTGCTTGGGTACCTGCTGGCAGGGATCCTGGTGGGACCAACGGGGCTGGGGTGGATCAAGGAGTTGGTGCAGGTGGAAACCCTGGCCCAGTTTGGGGTGACCTTTTTGCTGTTCAGCCTGGGAGTGGAGTTTTCCCTCAAAGAGTTGCGCCAGGTGCGGGGGATCGCCATTGGCGGCGGCGCTTTGCAGATCGGCCTGACCATCGCGATCACGGCGGCGCTGGCAGTGGCCAGCGGCTGGCTGACGCCGGTGCAGGGGATCTTCCTGGGGGCAGTGCTCTCTTTGTCTTCCACAGCGGTGGTGCTCAAAAGCCTCACCGAGACCAACCAGATGGGCACGCCCCAGGCTCACGCCATGCTGGGGATCTTGATTGTGCAGGATCTGGCGGTGGGGCTGATGCTAGCGGTGTTGCCGGCTTTGGATTGTCCTTTGCCGGAGCTGGCGGGATCCCTGGCCAAGGCGCTGGCGGAGATTGGCCTGGTGGGGCTGGGGGCGGTGGTGGGCGGGATGTGGCTGGTGCCCGCTTTCCTGCGCCTTTTGGCGCAGCAGGAGAGCAAGGAGGTGTTTTTGTTGGGGGTGATCAGCCTCTGCGTGGGGATTGCCCTGTTGACAGAGCGGCTGGGCATTTCCAGCGAGATCGGGGCCTTCCTGGCCGGGCTGATGATCTCAGAAGTGGAATACGCCGACCAGACCCTGGCCTATGTGGAGCCGCTGCGGGATGTGTTTGCCGCCCTCTTTTTTGCCGCCATCGGCATGCTCATCGATCCCAGCTTTATCGCTGCCCACCTGCCCTTAATCTTAGGGTTAGTGGGGCTGGTGATGGTGGGCAAGTTTTGCCTGGTGGCCCCTTTGGCCGGTCTGTTCGGCTACCCGCTCCCCTCAGCGGTGTTGGTGGGGCTGGGCCTCTCGCAGATCGGCGAGTTCTCCTTTGTCCTGGCCAGCGAAGGGCAAGCGCTGGGGCTGGTGTCGCGGCAACTGTATTTGCTCGTCGTCAGCACCACCGCCGTTACCCTGCTGGTCACTCCCCTTCTGCTCAGGGGCGCGCCGCGGCTGCTGGCAAAATTACAAGGGATCCCTTTCTTTGCCCGTTGGCTGGAAGCGAGCGAGCGGCCCCGCGCCCTGTCCCCCGACGCTCCCCAACAGGATCACGTGGTGGTGTGCGGCTATGGACAGGTGGGGCAGGACATCGTGCGCATCCTGGAAGCCCGTCGCCATCCCGTCTTGGTGATCGACCAGTCGGAACGGGTCATCCAACACCTGCGCTCCCGTGGGATCCCCTATCTCTACGGCAATGCCGCCAGCGCCCCGGTGCTGGAGAAAGCTGGCCTGCCCCGCGCCCGCGCCCTGGTGATTGCCCTGCCGGATCGCCTGAGCATGCGCCTTTGCCTGAAACGGGCGCTGGAACTGGCGCCCCACCTGGATGTGGTGGTGCGGGCCACCCATGAAGAGGACATCGAACAGCTCTATCAGTTGGGGGCCAGGGAAGTCGTCCACCCGGAATTTGAGGCCAGCCTGGGCTTGTGCAGCCATGTGCTGCTGAAGCTGGACGAGCCCCTGGAGGTCATCCAGCAGGAGATTCTGGCCATCCGCAGCAGCCACTACCGCGATTTGCGCCCTCCTTACCCCAGTTGTCTGATCCCCACCCCCGTGAGTTGGCCGGCGCAGCCCCCATCCCCGCCGCTCCTCGGCCATGCCAACGGCAGCCGCGACAGCGGCCCACCCGAGCCTGCGACCGCCTGGTGGGAGCACTGGCAGCGCCCTGTACAGCCGGAATGGGCAGGGATCTCGGGCTCGGCTGAGTAGATAGAGACAAAACCCCTCTCAGGGGAGCTAACCAGGATAGGGGATCCGCAGGAGCTGGTTGACCGGTGGGTGAGCCACCTGCACCTGTTTGCCGTCCGGCCACTGGATCTGGATGGCTTCTACTGCCGACTCGGATCCCAGGCCAAAATGGGCCACCGGCTCCATCTGGCAGAGGTAGCCGCTGCCGGCGTCGATGGGTCGGATCTGCGTGCGGGTAGAGGTAACCAGGCGTACCAAGGCGCCGCGGGCTGGGGATCCCTGGCGGGTGAGGGGCAGAACTCTCAGCCAGTTGTTGCCAGGGGCCAGCGGACGGTAGAAGCTCAGGGGCTGGGCGCCCGATTCTCCGTGGGCAACGAGCAGCTCTAGGCAACCGTCCCCATCCACATCCGCCACCGCCGCTCCCGTCCCCAGTCCCTGCGGCTCGACAGCATCTCCCATGTCGATAGCCTGCCAGCAGCCGGAGCGCCAGCCAAACAGCCGGTTGGGCTCGCCGATGTTGTTAAAAAACAGCTCTGGGTAACCGTCGTTGTCGAAGTCGGCAGCGATCACCGTGCGGATGCGGGAGGGCCTGGCCAGCTCGGGAGGGGCCACATTTTTGAAGACGCCGCTGGAAGTTTGGATCCAGAGGCGATGCGGCCCTTCCCAGTTGCCGTACACCAGATCCAACCGCCCGTCCCCATCCAGATCCACCGCTGCCACCCCCCGTCCGTGCTCGCCGGGATCCGCCAACCCCACCTCGGCGGCAATTTCCTCAAAGGTGCCATCCCCGCGGTTGCGAAACAAAAAGTTGGGCCCCTGCTCGTTGACGGCAAAAATGTCCATCCGCTGGGAAACCAGGGGCACGGCCACCAGCCCCCGCCCTCCCGTTACCCGGTTTACCCCCGCCTCTGGCGCCACATCGGCGATCATCTGGCCGGCGGACAGCTCGTAAAGGCGCATGGGGCCGCCATAGTTGGCCACGAAAAACCCGTACCGCCCCTGGCCAAAGCGATCCACGCAGGCCACCGAGCGACCTGCCGTCAAGTTGAGGGCATCTTGGTTGTGGGGCAGAGAGAACAGATCCACCCAACGGGATCCCTGCCAGTCGAAGAGGCGATCCCCAAAGCGCTTGCGCCCGCCGAAGGTATCAGTATTCAAGACGTAGAGTTCTTCTTGCCCGTCGCCGTCGAAGTCGCCGGCAGCCACCCCAATGGCCATCCGCCCTGCATCGGCCAGAGTATCGTCCACCAAATCCACCAGCGCCTGGCCGTTCCACTTCAAAACCCGATTCGGGCCGCGGAAGCCGCACACAAACAGCTCAAAAGCCCCGTCCCGATCCACATCGCAAATGGCAACTCCATAGGAAAAAGCAGGCGGGTTGAACTGGATGAGGGAGCTGCAATCTTGGAACATGGGGATCCCGTCGTAGGAGAGGCAGGAACTGGTGGGGCTCCAGACTCTAATGGTATGCTAGATCCTCGCTGTCGCTTCCCTTTCAACCATGCCACGCATCAAATCTGCCATCAAGCGCGTCAAGATTGCGGAGCGAAATCGCCTGCGCAACAAAGCTACCAAAGCCATGGTGCGCGCGCTGATGAAAAAAGTCATTTCTCTCTCCTCTGCTTACGCCGCCAACCCCCAACCGGAAACCCTGCAGGAGATTCAAGCGGCGATGAGCGCTGCCTTTAGCCGCATCGACAAAGCGGCCAAAACAGGGGTTCTCCACAAAAACACAGCCGCCCGTCGGAAGGCGCGTTTGTCTCGGATCGTGCAACGATCCCTGGCCGCCACAAGTGCCTCCTAAGACAGGGTCTTGGACGGGCAGGGCCCAAAGGTCTCTACTGCTGCCCCGGAAGCAAGCTTGAGCATTTGCTTACCGAGCTTTTGTTTGACACTCCCACCCAGGGGATTCTTACGCAGCCCAAAATGAACTCGTAAAGGCGCTGTCAAGACGCCCCCAGACAGTCTTTTGAGGCATAACCTCAAAGTTCTGCTTGCTTCGGATCTGTCTGGTTGCGCCGCTGTTGGTTGACACGCTTCTGGATCCCCCGCCCCCACACCCCCCGTATACGGGGGGATGGACCTACATACCTGCACAGCCAAGTTGCTGGACAGCCCAAACCGTGCATGGATTTCGCGGTCGCTCAGAGACTGAAGCTGAAGAGCGTTGGTTATCTTCTCTGGCGTGTTTTGGTTGACAGGCCTGGGCAAAGGCATCCAAAGTTGCATCCAGCTTTGTGGCTTGCGAGGCAGATACCTTGAGCTTGCAGAAGACAGTCAGGACTTGGGTCATGCAGGTTATATTAGGCGCTATCCCTCCCCACCGTATAGACGATGGGGAATCCCGCGCGTTTTCTTGAAATAGAACTGACCGCGCGGCCACTGTCGGTGGCGGAAGCAATGCGGGAAATCCGGGATCCTGTATCGGCCATGGCCCAGAAGCTGCCGATGCTTTTGGCCGTAGAGGTGCCCAGGGGAGATTCTACTGTCTCAGAGTCGGGGGATTTCTCCTGGGAAGCGATCAACACCGCCGCTTCCCCACCCTGCCGGGCTACCGCTGGAGTGGAAGGTTCCAGCGTGGGCTGAGAGGCTTCTGCTGGGCAGGTGAAAGATGACTGCGGCGGCCTCTTGCCAGGGGAGGTTTGTGGGGCCTTGCCTGTCCTGACGGCAGGGGGTACGGGAGGAGCCTTGCCGGCGATCTTTCCCCATAAAGCCTGGAGGAGTTGCCACATGGCTAAGTTGGCTCCTGAGCGAAAGGGCAGCGAGGGATGGTGCTATCCTGCCATGCTCTGACCTGAGAATCCACCCCCTCTGCAAGCCTTGCTAGAGCAAAGTCATAACGAGTATGATTAAGGAGCTTACCTAGGGAGAGAATTCACCATGGCGCAAATTCGCGAGATTCCCTTGGCCCAAATTCGTCGCCCCTTGCCGCGGCAGACGGATCCGGAGAAGGTGCGGGCACTGATGGCTTCCATCGAAGCAATCGGGCTGCAGGAGCCGATCGAGGTTTTGGAAGTGGAGGGAGAGTACTACGGGTTCTCGGGCTGCCACCGCTACGAGGCATTTGTCCGCTTGGGTAGGGAGCGGATTCCTTGCCGGGTGCGCAAGGCAACGCCTGCCGTCTTAAGACTCCACCTAGCCTAGAAGGGATCCCTCTCTCCCAACCTATTTTTTGTCGCTCGACTCTTCCCGGGGGATGTAGCCCCGTTCGTAGGCAAAGCGCACCAGTTGGGAGCGATTTTCCAGAGAGAGCTTGCTGAGAATGTTGGTCAAGTGGGTCTGCACGGTACGCGGACTGATGAACAGCTTCTCGCCAATTTGCTTGTTGGTGAGGCCGCGGATCACTTCCCGGAACACCCGCTCTTCGGCAGGGGTGAGGGGGAGATCTGCCAAGGTGGGACGGGGGGCAGCTTCAGCTTTGGCCTGGGTCTGCTGCTGGATTAGGCGCAGAATCTCCAACTGGGTGCGGCGGGCTCGTTCGATTTGCGCCTCGATCTTGGCCACCAGCTCCAGCGGCTCGAAGGGCTTGATGATGTAGTCGTCGGCTCCCCACTCGTAGCCCTGAACGCGGTCATCCAGCTCGCTGCGAGAGGAGAGGAAGATGAAAGGAACGAGTTCGCCGCCCCGCTGTTGGCGCAGTTGGCGGCAAAACTCGAAGCCATCCATTTCCGGCATCACCACATCCGATACCACCACATCCGGCTGCTCTTGGGCAAACAGGCGCAACCCTTCTACACCCGAAGCGCCTGTACAAACCCGATAGCCGTGCTGGGTGAGGTGGCGGCTCAGCACCTTTAAGGAGAGGGGATCGTCATCTACGACCAATACGCGCTTCATGATGACCGGGGAGAGGCTGTTGAGGAATGGTTGAGGCGTAACAGAGGGATGACTTGAGGGCAGTGTTCAACCCTTGCCGCAAGATTGAAGTTTAGACAGGGATACTGGCAGTCAACTATAGATAGATCCTTGCCCCATGATAGTTTCGGAAGCGGTCTGGCTGCCGGCTCAGGCGGACTGGGCCTAAGCTCCCATCCCGGAGTAGTGTTGCAAACCCTTGCGCCACAGCCAGCGGTTGACCAGCCAAAACAGAACCAGCCAGGCCAGGCCCATGGCAAAACCGCGCGGGATATCTTGCGGGATCCCCACCCAGAGGCTGGCGGGAAAATGCACCAAGTAGGGAAAGGGCGTCCAGGCCAAGGCCTGACGCACCGCCGGCGGAAACACCTCCAGAGGGGCGATCACCCCTGAGAGAAATAGGTACACCAAAAAGTGGAATTGCTCCAAGGCCGATATTCGCTCCACCCAAAAGGCCAGCAGCGCCAGGGTGTACTGCATGAGAAAGCGCAGGGCAAACGCCAACAAAATGGCCAGGGATCCCAGCGCCACTTGTTGCCAAGACGGGATCCAAAAAGCGCGGGGGTAGAGCAGGAAAAAGAGGGCAATCAAAGCCACGGTAAAGGGGAGGCGGGCCAGGCGTTCCATCAGGTGGCTGGCCACATGGTGCCAAGCGGGATCCAGAGGCTGCAACAGAAGGGGCGAGAGTCTTCCCTCCACCACCTCCCGCTCAAAGTCCCAGATTACCCAGATGATGCTGAACTGGCGCACCAGGAACACGGCCAGGAAATAGCGGATGAACTCTAGGGAAGACAGCGAGAAATCTCCTGAACGGGCCGCCTCGCTCCAGAGCCCCATCATGATCAAGGGCAGGGATCCGGCCAAGGCCCACAGGAGCAGCTCCGCCCGGTACTCCAGCATGTAGGCGTAGTAGGCGGCAAAGAGCGCGCTCAGCTTGCGAAAAAAGGCGTTCATTGAGGTTCTGAAGGGGCAAGGGGGTACAAGGTGGGCAACAGGCTGGCCAAATTGACCACCGCCCCCACCACGACAATGGCGGGCGGCGCCGCAGGCGAGGGCTGACCGGCCAGAGACTCCAAACGGAGCAGATGAATCTCTTGCTCCGGGGTGGTGCCCCAGCGGATCAAGGCGACTGGGGTAGCGGGATCTTTTCCTCCCGCTAACAATTCGGCAGCGATGTAGCCGAGGTTGTGCATGCCCATGTAGATCACCAAGGTTTCTACGGCCTCGGCTAGGGCACGCCAATTGACCTGGGGGCGGTATTTGCCTGCCGCCTCGTGGCCAGTAACAAAAGCAACCGAGGAGCTGAGGTCGCGATGGGTGAGGGGGATCCCGGCATAGGCGCTGGCGGCCATGCCCGCTGTAATTCCCGGCACCACCTCCACCGGGATCCCGGCCTGCACCAGGGCCAGCATCTCCTCTCCCCCCCGCCCAAACATGAAGGGATCCCCGCCCTTGAGGCGCACCACCACGGCTGCCGTCTGGGCTTTCTCGATCAGCAAGGCGGTGATCTGTTCCTGAGGAAGGGTGTGGGCGCCGCAGTGTTTGCCGGCGTAGATCCGCTCTGCTGTGGGCGGGATCAAATCCAAAATGGGGGATCCCACCAGGGCATCGTAGATGACCACGTCCGCATGGGCGAGCAGGGCCTTGCCCTTCACCGTCAGCAGTCCCGGATCCCCAGGTCCTGCCCCCACCAGATACACTTTGCCCATCTCGAGTCCCAATGGTTTTCCGGAGATATCTATTCTGCTGGAACAGGACAGTTTTGACCAACCAACTCTACTTCCAGGTCAGACAGGCCGTCTGCAGGGTCTCCTGAATGGCCTGCACCAGTTGGGGATCCCGCCAGAGGGGCGGCTCCACCGTGATCTGCAACAAGGGCCATTCTCGCTGCAGCCGCTGAGCCTGTTCCTGTAAAGCGCGCAGCAGACCGCCCGGAAAGAGAAAAAACGGCAGCACCCGCAGGCGATACTGGCCGAGGCGCAGGCAATGGATTACGGCCGCTTCCAGTGTGGGGGGCTGGGCGGCAAAAGCCACATGCAAGCGGATTCCGGGCAAGCGCTGTTCCAGAGCTTGGATCCCGGCCTGGAGCTGGGCGGCAAATCCCGGCAGGCGGCTGCCATGGCCAAACAGGATCCAGCCGTGGGTCAGTTCCCCCAACCGCTGCGCCGCTGCCACCCGCGCTGCCACCAGATCAAGCAGGGCTGGATGCTGGCCAATCGGCGGTGTCAACAGCAGCTTCAGGTGCGGCCAGCGAGCTTGAACCTGCTCCAGGGCAGCCGGCAAGTCCTCCTCCACATGGGATCCCCCGCCCATAAACAGCGACAGCAGCACCACCGGCCCCTCCAGGCGGGCTGTCAGGTGTCTGTGAATCTGCTCCGCCAGGCTCAGAGGCTGACCTTCCAACTGGGCCAGCTCCACCGGTTGAGGAGCCAGCCGCTGCCGCACCCGGGCCAGCAAATCCGCCGCCGCTTGCTGGTATTCGGGATCCCGGCTGCCGTGACAAACCAAAAACACCAGCGGGGCTGAGGACATGGCAGCAGTCAGGGATCCAGACGCAACTGTTCTATTTTGCTACTTGGAAAGGTTCCGGCAACGTCTCGCACCGCATCTGCGCGTATGATTTGATAAAGTACACACCTCCTTTTCAGACTCGTCGGCCCTTTCCCAGGATTTCATGTCATTTGAGAATCGTTCTACCACCCCCGAACTGTTGATCCATGTCTTGCGGGAGGGGTTGACCGAATCCATCCATCATTGCCAAGCGGTCGTGGCCGATAGCCGCGGGCGATCCCTGGCCATGGCCGGCAAGAGCACCACCCCTGTTTTTGCCCGTTCTGCGCTCAAACCCTTCCAAGCGCTGGCCATGCTCTCCACCGGCATCCGCGAGCGCTATCGCCTCAGCGAGAAAGACATCGCCATTATGTGCGCCTCCCATCAGGGCACCACGGCCCATGCGCGGCAGGTGTTCAGCATGCTCTGGCGGGCCGATCTGTCTCCCGATTTGCTGGTCTGCCCCACCCCACCCGGCAAGCCCAGCCCCCTCTGCCACAACTGCTCCGGCAAACATGCCGGCATGCTCCTGGCCAGCCGCGCTCAGAACTGGACTCTGCAGGACTACGCCCAGCGGCAACACCCCGTCCAGGCCCTGGTGCGGGCCAAGTTGGCCGACTTGTTGCAAATGCCCTCAGAAGAGTTTTTGTTTGCTCGTGACGACTGTGGCGTGCCCACCTACCAGCTACAACTCAACCACCTGGCTTCCCTATATGCCCAACTGACCGCCGGCGAGCGGCCGGACTTGGAGGCCATCGCCCGCGCCATGACCCACCACCCCGAAATGGTGGCTGGTGAGGGATGTTTCGACACCGAATTGATGCGGGCCACCCAGGGAGAGTTGGTCAGCAAGTCCGGCGCCGAAGGGATCCAGTGCATCGGGCGCGTCGGAGAGGGGATGGGCCTGGCCATCAAGGTACAAGACGGGGCCGCGCGGGCCAAATATGCCCTGGCCCTGCACCTGCTGCAGCGCATGGGCTGGATCCAACCGGCTGCCGCCGAGATGCTGGGGGAACGCTTCCTCGCCGTCGGCCCCTACACCCGCCTGGAGGTGGAAGGGGAGCTGCGCATGCCTTGAAGAGCCGGAGGTGGGAAGGCCTTGCACCCAAACTCTTGGTGATGCTAGTTTTCTGAAGAAAAGGCCCAAAAACTAATGATTGAAGCCCTCTTCAAGACTCTTGACGACGAGCTAGGCAAGCTATTTGCCCTGACTAAGAAAGCAAAGGAGACCGCAGGGAAAGCCCAAGTCGCTTGTAAAGGAGGGCAAGTTCCAGCCCTGAGCCGCCAGCTACAAGGCTGTAGCTCTGTCCTCAGCGAGGCTCTTTCCCAGGTGGAGACGGTAAGACAAGCCCTTGAACAAACCCAGCAGGTTTTGGAGAGAACTTCTCTTGAAGAACTTGCTAGCGAGGTAGGAGAACGAGTCGGCCAGCCTTGGCTGCCTACGGAAAGCCCCCATGTCTTTGTAGCTTTCCCCGCCTTGGTGCGCTTTTCCAGGGAGGGAGTGCGCATAGATCGCAAGCTTCTACGCTCTCAACGGCCCAGTGCCATTGCAGAGAAGATTCTCCGAGCAAGAATGACCAAAGGGAAAGAAACTAATCCAGAGGTAGTTCTTGAACGCATCTGGAAAGCGGCAAAAATTGCAGCGGGTTACTTGAGAAAGTCAAGCGCAGAGCTGCCTCGTTCTCTTCAAGTACCTGCTCGCGATGTCTTCGAGGTGCTCCACCTCAACAACCCAGACTACACCGAAGTGGAGTTTACGCGGCATCTTTACCTCTTGGATCGAAATGGCACCAACCATGTGGAGGGCTACCGCTTGATCTTCTCCGCGTCTACAGGCACGCGCTCGGGTCGCTACTACCGCATTCGAGACGAAGCTGGGGTGGAGCACGCCTACTATCTTTTGGAGTTTGAGAAGCTATGAGCGAAGAGGGCCAGGGTCGGCTAGAGCCTAATTTGTGGCTGCGCTGTCTGGAAGAAGACTACTTGCGTTCTTTTATCCCTGAAGGTGGTGCCACTGTCAAGCTGGCCGTTGTTCCGAAAGATTCCTACTCTTGGGTGCGGAAAGCGCTGCTGGAAAAGCTTAACCAGTATTCCTTTCATATTTTTGATTTGACAGAGGAGTGCTTAAAGCTGCATTCAGTCGAACAGCTTTGGTTTGCCCTTGCTCAGAGAGTAGATTGGGAGACTTTTGCCAAAGATCTGCGCTTCAACATTCTCCAAAAAATTGGATACCCTCCCAGGCTAGATCTGCAGGACTGCACTTTAGAGCAGTTGGCCGAATTCTATCAGATTGAAGCCCGTGAGATCAAACTAGAGTTTCAGCGGGAAATTAAGAGAGGTATTTTTCTGGATTACTCACTAGCCCTTGACTTTCGCAAAGCCATAGTCCGACTTGTCTACGAACCCCTTCAAAGCCCAGGCACTCTGGAAGGTCTATGCTCTGCAATTCAAGAGTGGCTTAAAGGTACGCTGAGCTCTATCAGCCGGGTGCGTGAAGCGGCTATTTTTCGAAAGATTGACAGGACAAATGCTCGAGAGATTCTACTTTCTTTCTTAAGACTATTTACACGACGATCCGGCTTAGTAGCAGTCCTTGTCAGCTTGCTTCACTACTACGAGCGGACCCCCAGTGGACGCCCTAACTTTACCAGTCGACAAATCCTTGAGCTCTACGAGACTTTGCGTGAGTTTATCGATGCGGAGAGTGAACTAGAAAAAACTGTGTTAATTTTCTTAGCTCCTCCAGAGTTTATTGAATCTGAGCGTCTGTCTTATCATAGATATCGAGCTTTGCAAACTCGAATTGAGAATGAGGTTTCTTCTCTTCAAAAGCCTAATCCATGCACAGCTATGGTGCAGCTTCTATGAATGTAGCGATTGCAGCTAGGCGGGCCATTGAAGCCCTACGAAATGGCGTTCCTAACCGGTTCGCAGTTGCAGAACTTGGCTCTTGGCAGTCTCAGATTGAGGAGCGTTTTCAAGAGCTGTGCAAGGGTGCTAGTTCAGGCCCTGCAGGAATGCTGATAAAGGGGGATTTTGGGACAGGCAAGTCCCATCTTCTACTAACCCTGCAGGAGCGAGCAAGGAAGAATAATTTTGCCACCTCCCTAGTTGTCGTCTCCAAAGAGTTGCCCCTCGGTAACCCCAATCGCCTGATTCCCCGCCTCCTTGCCCAGGTCGAGCTCCCTGACATGGTTGAGCGTGGGATCCAAGGCATGGCAGCCCGGCTACAGTACTCCTCGCCTTCTTTCCAGAAGTTCCAGCTTTGGGTTAACCAGTGGCAGTTTGGGTCAGGCTGGTGGCCGGCCACCTTGGCTCTGTACCAAAGGTTAGGAGGCGATGACGAGAAGCTAGACGCCATTGTCCGCTTTTGGGCTGGTGAGCCCACTCTGAAGTCCTCAGAGGTAAGGCGAAGCCTACGGGATCACGGCTTGGCAGGTGCTTATCCCATTGGCAAGCTACCCCCTGCAGAAAGCCTACACTGGCAGCGCCTGGCCTTCTGTGCCCAGCTATGTCGGGCCATAGGGTTTGGGGGCTTGGTGGTTTTGGTGGATGAGATTGAGCTTATTGCCCAGTACAGTCTTCTTCAGCGGGTCAAGTCGTACCGCGTTCTTGGGCACTTGTTTGGTACAACAACCCTGCCTGAAGAAATAAAGAAAGCTCCGCTGGTTTTCGTAGGAGCAGTAACCCGCGATTTCGAGAGGGTCATTCTACAAGAAAAAGGAGATTGGGAGAAAGCACCTAAGATAGCTCTCCAGAAGCATATGTCTGAGGAAGTCGTAAAGGCCGGCATGGAGGCTATTAGCCAAGCTACCCCTCTCCGTTCCTGCTTAGAAGCCCGCGAGGCCATTCAATCCATGTGGCATAGGGTAGCGGATCTCTACCAGAAAGCTTATCCCGATTGGGTACGCCCATCGCCGCCACAGCTTCCTGAGCTCTACAGCACAACCACTGTGCGGTCAATTATTCGCCGCTGGATTACGGAGTGGGATGTGCGTCGGTATTACAGCCCCGATACAGAAATTGTGATTGTAGAAGATGAGGCGATCAAGTCTACCCCAACTGAGGAGCTTCCAGAGTTGGAAGAGGACGAAGAATAAGCCCAGTCAATCCCTAACTAGCTTTGAGAGGCCTCAGCGCTGGAAAGGGTTTTGGAAAGGATTCGGGCTGGAGCTTTGCCTTCTGTTGCGGTACTTGGGGTTGATGGTCAGGGTGCCAGCTCCCAGGCCTCGCTGCGCCAAAAACTCCAGGTTGCGGTGGCGCATGGTGGTGTCGTAGTCAGTTTTAACGCGATCTTCTAGAATAGCCACCTGCTGCAGCGCACTTAGCAAAATGGAAGCTGCCTGTTCGGACGTGTAGCCATTCTGGGAGGCATAGCGCACGGCAAACTCGTCGGCTGCCACCTGGGCCTTCTGGCCTTTCTCTGCTTTGCGCAAAAGAAACACCGCCGACGCCGCCAAGCCGGCTGCCAAGCCCACGCCCAGGTTATCCCCCATCTGCAACTCCACCAAAATGCCCATGCTGCCGGCCCCGATCAGCGCGGGATACAGCAACAGGGCCGACCAGTTATCCCCCAAGGCCAGCTCGGTGGCCATCACCGCTTCCCGCAAAAAGTAGATCTTTTGTTGGTCAGGGCTCAGCTTCTGCCAGCGGCTGAGGTCAATGGCGAAGCGGGTGTACTTCTGCCAGGGGAAGCGCCAGAGCGGCTGCACAACCCGAGATTGGTCAGGGGTGCCGATCTCGATCTGCACCTCGGGGCGGATCTCCACCGGGAGAAACTGGATCAGGCGATCGAACTCAGAGATAGTGTACATACTGGCACGGCAGAGTCGCGGCTGGAGATGGAGATCATCCCCATAGTAAGGGATCCTAGCTTTTTCTGCAGACTGGTTCCAAGAGAGGCTGTGGCGATGGGATGGCGAGAGCCGGGATCGCTCTGCACCAATCCTTATCATCAACCAGGGATCCCCCCGACTTTGTATCGGCTCTCTATCGGTAATTGACAAATTGGAGCGCCACCGGGTAATCCTGCTGCTTGAGCATTTGAATGACCGCCTGCAGCTCATCTTTGTCTTTGCCGGAAACCCGCACCAGATCCCCTTGAATGGAGGGCTGCACTTTTTTGAAGTTGTCGCGGATTTGTTTGGCAATCTGCTTGGCCAGCGCCGCATCGATGCCCTTTTTCAGCCGAACCACCTGGCGCACCCGGTTGCCGCCGGCACTCTCCGGAGGTTGAAAGTCGAAGATCTTTAGGGAGAGGCCCCGCTTGGCCGCCTTGGTGAGGAGGAGATCGCGAATGGAGTTGAGAGCCATCTCGCTGGCGGTGGTGATGGTCAGGGATCCCTCCTCCAGCTCGATTTCTGTCTGAGTATCCTTGAGGTCATAGCGCTGTTTGATCTCCCGCCGGGCTTGATCCACGGCATTCACCAGTTCCTGCCGGTCGAAGTCGCTGACGATATCGAATGAGTAGGTAGAGGCCATAAACTGTATCTTCGCTACCGCTCCGTATCTTAAGCCCTCAGGCCAAGCAGGGATCCCCAACCCCCAAAGAAGCTACAACAGGTAAAGGGATCCCAGTCCAGATTTGCGGAGAAGCAGGATGGCCGATGTTGTTTTAATTACAGGCGCTTCCGAAGGCATCGGCAGGGCCACGGCCTTTACCTTTGCCCGTGGCGGCTACCGCTTGGCGCTGGCTGCCCGTACCGCCGAAACCCTGAGACAAACCGCCATCGAGCTGGAGCAAAGCCTAAACGCCGAGGTCTTGGCCGTTCCCACCGATGTCACGCAGCCAGAACAGGTGCAAAACCTGGTGGAGAGAACCCTAGAACGCTATGGCCGCATCGATTGCCTGATCAACAACGCCGGCATCTGCCTGAAGGGCCCTTTTTTGCAAACCACCCTGGAACACTGGCAGGCGCTGATGGCGGTCAATTTTTGGGGCTACCTGTACACCATCCGGGCCGTGCTCCCCGATATGCTGAAGCGCAAAAAAGGTCAGATCATCAACGTGGGATCGGTCGGCGGCAAGATGCCCCTGCCCCAAATGAGCGCCTATTGTGCCAGCAAGTACGCGGTCAGTGGGCTGACGGAGGCGCTGCGGCTGGAACTGCAACCCCACGGGATCCAGGTGATCGGCGTCCATCCGGGCATTGTCAGCAGCAATTTTCTCAAGCGAGCCATTTTTTTGGATGAGGGGGGGCCGGAGTCCTCTCCCGATGGCCAATCGCAAGCCTCAGGTGGGAAAGCCCGCGAGCAAATGCAACAGGCGCTGGAGAGTTTTTGGGCCAGCCGGCCAGAAGAAGTGGCCGCAGCCATTTGGGACGCCGCTCGCCAGTCCAAGTCGGAGGTGGTGGTGGGCATGGCCCAATGGGCAGTAGGAGCCTATGCCCTTTTCCCAGAGCTGGTGGGCCCGCTGCTGCAAAGGGCCGCTGGCCGACCTTGAGATTTGGCAGGTCATCTTAGGCGATTCTGCAGCTCTGCCAATTCTGGAGTCGAGCTTCTATTCTATAGTATGGTGCTAAGGTTAGATTCGGGCAGTTGCAGCGGAAGGGATTATGGTTGATTCTGCGCCTTCTCCTCCGAGTGCTCAGCAGCACATCTTGGTCGTGGAGGATCGAGATGGCCGCCGCAGCCAGGTGCTGACCTCTGCGAAATACTTCATTGGTCGCGACCTGGCCAACGACATCTGCCTTAACTCCCAGTACGCCTCCCGCTACCACGCCATGCTGCTGCGCGTTCCTGCTGAGAAGGAGGGAGAGTACTACTACCGCATTCTCGATGGCGATCTGGAGGGTAGGCCCAGCACCAACGGCCTGCTGATCAACGGCCAGAAAATTTCTACCCACCAACTTAAGTCGGGGGATGTCATCAGCTTTGGTCCGGACGCCAAGGCCACCTACATCGTCAAGACCTCCTAGTTCGAGCTGGGTTGGCCTCCCTCTGGAAAGCGCAATTGCTGTCGAATTAGCAGCAGCAAGGCCAGCACCAGCGCCACTTCTGAGAGCAAGGTGGCCGAAGCCGCCCCTCGCCAACCCCACCTCGGGATCCAAACCGCATTCAAAAGCCCGTTGAGCCCCAGAGCCAGCAGTTGCAGGCGGCTGCGGGGCTTTTGCAACCCTGACCCGGTGAGCAGGTGAGACAGCAGCAGGTGGATCCCCTCCAGCAAGATCACCGGGCTAAGCCAGCGCAGGATGAGGGCCGTCTCTTGGTAAGCCGACCCCAGCACCCAAGGGATCCCGTAAGAGCCCAATGCCACCCCCAAGGCGGCCAAACTGCCGTAGCCCGCCACCCAAGGGGAAAGGTGCCAGGCGTAGCGGCAGCCCTGCGGCAGGCTTTTCTGTCCTTGGCGGCACAGCTCGGCAAAGTGGCTGGTGAGCAGAGCGATCATCGGCGTTTGCGAAAAGTTGATCACCCGGTAGGCAGCGCTGTAGAGCCCCCCCGCTGCTGCCGAGGCCAGGCGGGGCAAAAGCAGCTTGTCCAGGTCGGTGAAGGTTTTGGCCGCCGCCAGCCCCACGGCAAAGTCCCAGCCCGCCACCAGCCGTTCCCCCAGATCTCTCCAGGCCAGGGGGGGAGAAGGCTTGCTCCACCGTCCCATCCCCCGCGCCATCAGCAGCAGCACCGCCAGCACCATCAGCCCGTAGAGAATGGCCCATTGGGTTAGGGATCCCCAGCCCAAGGCCACCGCCAGCAGCACAGCCCCCAATCGCCCCAGCGCCATGCCGGTGTCGATGAGGGCCACGCCGGCAACTTGCTCTTGCCCAATCAGGATCCCTCGGTACACCTCAGGAATGGCGATAAACAGCAGGTCGCTGGCCAGCAGGATCCCTACCAGCAGGGGAGAAGTCTCCGCCAGCCAGAGGCTCAGGAGGGGCGCCAACAGCAGCGCCATCCCGCCGCAGCCCAGTCCGGCCAGCCACAGGCTGGGACTGATCTCCGGGGCAGCCGCGGCAGATCTCCGGTTGCTTAGGCGCTGGATCAGCAATTCCGATTGGCCCCAGTAGCCAAAGGGGGCAGCTAGGTTGCTGCAGGCCAAAATCGCGGAGAACACTCCAAAAGCTTCCGGCCCCAACAGCCGCGCCAGCAGGATGAAATAGGCCCCGGACAACCCCAGGCGCAGGCCATTGCCCACCATCAGCCAGGCAGCCTGGCGCAGCCGTTGTCGTTGCCCTGCCCTATCCACGCGGCCCTCCTGGACGAAGCTTGCCGCAGCCGGGGATACTGGAGGGAGGCCGAGACGGCCCGCCCAGACGTGTGACGTTGTGCGCTGGGTGGATGAGTTGCAACTTTTGCAGCAATTCTTCATGGCCAAACTTTACCCTGTTGGCGGCCCCGCCTCATCGGCGGGACGGGATCCGAAGACCCTGTTTTCTCTCCACTCCAGGCCCCCCGACCCGCGCCGCGTCCTTCCCCCGCCGCCCAGGAGCCCTCGCTGGCTGGGATCCCCGCCAGCCAAAGCGGTGGGCCAGGGCTACCGAGCTGTTGTCTTGCTCCTGCTGGCCAGCGTGTTGCTGTTTGGAGGGCTGGGATCCCGCCTGGCCTACCTGCAACTGGTGCGCACCCAGTATTACCGCCAGTTGGCCGATACCAACCGCATTCGTCTCTTGCCCCAGCCGCCGGAACGGGGGCGCATTGTGGATCGCAACGGCGTGTTGTTGGCGGGCAGCCAGCTCTCCCACTCGGTCTTCCTGTGGCCGCTGGTGCAATCGCGGCAGGGCTGGCAGGAGACGATCCCCAAGCTGGCCCGGTCCTTGAACATGGCTCCCGAAGAGATTGCCCAAAAACTGGAGCAGGCGGGCTATCGCTCCCCGTTTCCGGTGCGCATCCTGCGCAACGCCAGCCCCCAGGTGGTCACTCAACTGGAAGAGATGAGCCGCGAGCTGCCGGGGGTGATGGTGGAGGCAGAGACGGTGCGGTTTTATCCCCATGGCGACCTGGCCGCCCACCTGCTGGGCTATACCGGCGAGATCTCGCAGGAACAACTGCGGGCCGATCCCAGCTATCGCCTGGGGGATATCGTCGGCCTGATGGGCGTGGAGGAATTGTTCGAGAGCCATCTGCGCGGCCAATGGGGCGGGCGCCAGGTGGAGGTAGACGCCATGGGAGAAGTGCTGCGGGTGCTGGGAGAGCAAGCGCCTCGACCGGGCAACACCCTGCAGCTGACTTTGGATGTACGCCTGCAGCAGGCAGCGGAGCAGGCCCTGGGCCAGCAGAAAGGAGCAGTGGTCGCCATGGATCCCCGCGACGGCTCGATCCTGGCCATGGCCAGCTATCCCACCTTTGATCCCAACCTCTTTTCCAGCCGCATCACCCAAGCCCAGTGGGAGAGCCTGCAACAGCGGGACTTCCCCTTCCTCAACCGCGCCCTGCGGCCCTATCCCCCCGCCAGCACCTACAAAATCATCACCACCGCCGCCGGGATCGAGTCGGGAGCCTTTCCCCCGGATACGGTGCTGCAGACCGGCCCCTACATCCAGGTGGGCGGGTGGAGGTTCTGGGACTGGAACCGGGCCGGTTTCGGGCGGCTGAACTACCGCCAGGCGATGGCCTACAGCAGCGACACCTTCTTCTACCAAATTGCCCTGGGCACCAAGGCCGCCCCCCTGCAAGAATGGTCGCGCCGCTTCGGGCTGGGGCAATTGACCGGGATCGGCCTCAAAGGGGAAGCTGCTGGGCTGGTGCCCGACGCCGAGTGGAAACAGCGCCACTGGCGCGAGCCCTGGTACGTGGGCGATACGGTCAACATGTCCATCGGCCAGGGATTTATCACCGCCACGCCGCTGCAGATGGCGGTGGTAACAGCAGCGGTGGCCAACGGCGGCTGGCGGGTTCGCCCCTTGCTCTCGCAGCAGGTGATCCCGGAAAGCCCCGTGCCCCTGCGGCAGAAGGTGGGTCTTTCCCCCGCCACGCTGGAGATCCTGCAGCAGGGGTTGCGGGATGTGGTGGTCTACGGCACCGGCGGCAACGCCAACCTGGGGCCGGGCTTTCCCCCCACCGCCGGCAAAACCGGCACCGCCGAGGATCCGCCGCGGCGCTCCCACGCCTGGTTTGTCGGCTATGCCCCCTACGACCGGCCCGAATTGGTAGTCGTGGTCTTTCTGGAAAACAGTGGCGGCGGGGGTGGATCCCGGGCCGCCCCGATCTTCCGCGAGGTGATGCGGGCCTACTTCCAACGTGACTCGTGAGGCCCTGGGCGCGACTTGCCCCGGCATTCGAGGGGAGTGGATATTAGGATTATCGGTTGATCTCTCTTTGTTCCCAAAAAATTCCACTCAGCCCCCCTAAAATCCCTTCTCCAACCGGCTTCTGCCCTAACTTGGCTGTAGAATATGTCAGTGATTTGGAGCCAAACTGCCACAATCCTGCCATTCGCGCCAGCGGCGCCTTGGCGCAGTGCAGGGCAAGCCCCGCTCCTAAAAACTGAGAACACTCTGGGCCGTGGTTGCTTCGCAGCACCTCGCAAGTACGCGGCCAGAGTCTGTTTTAACCCTATTGCCTAACTCACGAGGAGATCAGGATGAACAAGGCAGAGCTTGTGGATGCCGTCGCTCATCGCGCCAACGTAACCAAAAAAGAAGCTGAAGCTGTCCTGACGGCGGCGCTGGAGATCATTGTCGAAGAGGTCGCATCCCGCGATGAAAACGGTGAACCCAAAGGAAAGGTGACCCTGGTGGGCTTCGGCTCCTTTGAGGCCCGCAAGCGCAAACAACGAGAAGGTCGCAACCCGAAGACCAACGAGAAGATGGTGATCCCAGCCAGCATTGTCCCGACTTTCACTGCAGGCAAAACTTTCCGCGATGCGGTGGCAGGTGGCCACAAGTCTTCGGGAGTTTGACGGGATCCCAGCCGTTCGCGCTCCTCAGGCGGAGTTCTCTCAGCGAACCTGGGCTTTGGGATGGACAGGCGTGCAACGGCCTCAGCATGGTGGCAATCGCGCTTGGGGGGCAGCCATTGCCGGCTGCCCTGCCGAGGCTATTTTGGATTTTTCGGCCAGCCTCAACCCCCTGGGTCCGCCGCAGTCGGTTTTGCAAGCTCTGGCTCGGGCCCTGTCGGCGTCGGATCCAGTTGCGATTAGCCGCTATCCGGATCCCGACTACCGCGAGCTGCGGGCCTGTTTGGCGCAGCGCTGGGCGGTCGATCCGGAGTGGATCTTCGTGGGCAACGGGGCGGCGGAATTGCTCACCTGGGCGGCCCGCGATGCCCAGGGACGGGAGGTTTGGCTGCCCCGGCCGGCTTTTGGGGACTATGAGCGGGCCCTGCGGGCGGCGGGTGTAACCCTCAGGGGTTTGGATCTTTTGCCCTCTCAGGGATCCCCCCCCTTGGCCTTGCTGCAGAAAGAGATCCGGGCGGACAAGACAGGCCGGGTGCTCTGGCTAAACAATCCTCACAACCCGACGGGCCGGCTTTTCCTCCGGCAAGACATCTTGCCCCTTCTGCCCCAGTTCGAGCAGGTGGTGGTGGATGAGGCTTTTATGGACTTTTTGCCAGGAGACGCCCCGCAGGAGCTGCCCCCTCTGGACGCCAGCTCAGAGGTGGGAGAGCTGCCCCGCAGCCAGACTTTGATCCCTCACCTGGAGGCCCACCCCAACACCATCGTCATCCGTTCGCTGACCAAGTTCTTTACCTTGCCCGGCTTGCGCATCGGCTTTGCTGTGGGGCATCCGGATCACTGGCGGCGCTGGCGGCAGTGGCGGGATCCCTGGAGCGTCAACGGATTGGCGGCGGTGGCGGCGGCGGCGGCTCTGGCAGATGAAGACTTTCGCCGGCGCACCCTGGCCTGGCTGCCTACGGCGCGGGAGCATTTGCTGAGAGGTCTACAGGGGCTACCCGGCTGGGATCCCTGGCCCGGCCAAGCCAACTTTGTGCTGGTGCGCTGCCCTGGCTCCGCTACGCAGATTCAAGAAAAGCTGTTGCGGCAGCACCGCATCCTGGTGCGGGATTGCCTGAGCTTTCCAGAGCTGGGGGATCGCTATCTGCGCATTGGCCTAAGAACCCTGCCGGAGCAGGAGCAGTTGCTATCGGCCTGTCGAGAGATCTTGGAAAATAGCTAGAGAGCTTCTTTCTGGCGAGAGGGATTATGGTTGAGGTGGTGACTCCCCTTTGGCGGGAGTGCGAGGCCTCTATCGTGAAGGGGGTGGCCCACCACAGCGATCTGGAACTGCTGCGAGCCTTTCAACGGCAGCCGCAGGCGGCGCGCTACTTCATCGCCCTGTTTTGCCGCTACTGCGCCTGGGTGGATGGGATCCTGGCCGAGCATCTGCCCCCGGAGCAGCGGGCTGCTTGGCGAGAGGAGGTTTGGCTGCGCCTGTATGCGCGCCTTCAGCATCTCGATGTCCGCACGCTCCAGAGCGAGGGGGGCGGGGATCCGGTGCTGGCACCCTGGCTGGCGGCGCAAATCCGCGAGCTGATCTGGCCTTTTGCGGGGCGGTCTGACGGCGCTGCTGAGGGTGAGGCTGCCCCTCCTCAAACTGCGAGCGCTGGTGCAGCGAAGCCCCCTCTTTCGCCGGCATTGGCCTGTTACCTGAGCGCGGCTCTGGACAACTTGCCGGGAGATATGCGCTTTATTCTGCTGCTACGGGATCGGTTTGGTTGGTCGCCGGAGCGCATCGCTGCCCAGCTCAAAGCTGACAGGTACTACCTCGCCCCAGAGGAGGTGGATGCCATTGTTGCCTCCGCTCGCCAGCTCCTGCTTCAGCATCTGCCGGCAGATGTGCGCGCCCTCTATCTTGCGGCCAATCCCTAGAAGAAGGCCTTCGGCTTGTGGCATGGTAGTGATGGCTTGCCTTTGTCCCTGGGGTTGGCTCTGTGGTTAAGCGGTTCTCGGGTTCAGCACCGGATCGGTTCTGCTGGCTTCCTAGCTCTTAGTCTAGCGAGGGTGAGTTGCCTATGAGTTTTTCTCCACTTCCCTCAGATGCTACTCGACCCCTACCGAGGGCCCCGCAAGCCCAGCCGACTCCTCAACTGACGCTTCAGGAAGCGCTGAGCTGCTTGCATCTGGATGAGCTCAAGGAATTGGAGCGATTTCGCCTCTGGCAACGTTTGCAGCGCAGGCCATCTGTCCCCTTGCCGTGGGCAGATCCCCTTGGAAGCGATATCCCCGTGGAGCGCTCTTCACCTGTGCTGATGCAAGAAGTCGTGGAAGACTTGGAGGAGGAAGAAACGCCACGGCCGGCGGGGGTGCTCTCCCCTCTTTGGGTCTTGCTGGTGTGGGCCCTCTCCTGCGCGGGGATCGGCTTTGGGGTGCGCTGGCTGATCTGGCCGGAAGAGCTGTCGCTTCCCCAAACCGCTGTCCTGGCCCACAAGACGGAAAAAGGGATCCCTGCCCAGGTGGATTTGGCCCGGTTGCCCTTGCTTCCCCTGGAGCCGCTGCCAGGACAGGTAGGGGAAGAGTTCTATTCAGGTGGGCTGGATCCCAGTCAGTTGGCGCTAGGGTTGGCCAACACTCCCAATCTGGAGGAGCTGCGGGTCGATCCCCTTCAGGATGTCGCCAACTTGTTGGACAGCCTACAAACCAACTTGGCCGCGGCTGCACAGAAACCTGCTCCTTCCCGCCCGAAAACAGTGGAGAAAGTGGCAGCCAGCCTGGAGCGCCCCTCTCAGCCCAAAGTGGCCACTGTTTCAGAATCTTTGCTCACGGTGCCCCTGCACAGCAACGATCTCGATTCCTTGGGGCCTAACCGCGGCGAAGGAACTTTTTTGGTGCTGACCACCTACTCCGGAGAGGAAAGCTTGGCGCGAGCTCGGCAAGTTGCCAATGACGCTTTTGTAAGAGATGTGAACGGCCAGAAGTTCGTGCAGTTGGCAGCATTTGAACAACTGGAATATGCCCGCTACCACGCTGAAACTTTGAAGAACAAGGGCTTCAACGTCACCATTGCCGAGCAGTAGCTTTGGCCAGCGGTCGGCAGGATACCCGAAGGTTAGTTACAGCCATTCATTGACAAGTAGCAGTGGAGCAGTGAGATGCCTAGTCCCCCTCTCCCAAAGGGAGAGGGTCTGGGGGTGAGGGCCTTTGGCAGAGCGGAACGGTCGGCAGCCCCCTCCAAACCGATGCAATCCCCTCCCCCTTCCCTTTTTCGCAACCTGACCTAGCTTTTGTAATAGGCAGTGCCTTTATTGACAAAGTCCAACGTGTAGGCGGCTTGGTAGTTAATGGTTGGCTCAAAGACACCCGCCACTGTCATGCTCTCGAAGAAGCTTTGCCAACGCTCGTGGGTCATGGCGCCAATGCCCTTTTCCAGGGCATCGCCAGACAAAATGATGCCGTACTCCTTCAGCTTCTCAAAGCTGTAGGCCAACTGCTCATCAGTCATCTCCGGGTTATCCTGCTTGATGAGGCGGTAGGCGGGGCGGGGATCCTCCAAAAAGCTGTACCAGCCCTTGATAGAAGCATCCACAAACCGCTGCACCAAGTCAGGCTTGCTTTCCACCAGTTGGCGCCGCGTCTCGATGGTGGTGGCATAGGGGTTGTAGCCGTAGTCGGCCAGGAGGAAGACCACTGGCTTAAAGCCTCCTTGTTTTTCAATGGCAAAAGGCTCAGAGGTGAGGTACCCCTGCTGGGCGGAGCTGGGATCGGCCAAGAAGGGGCCAGGGTTGAAGTTGTAGGGGCGGGTTTGGTCGTCAGTAAAGCCGTACTTGGCTTTCAGGAAGGGCCAGTAGGTGGTAAAGGCCCCCTTGGATACGAAAATGGGTCGGCCCTTGAGCTCCTCCAGGCGCTTGGTGCCGGGATGGGCCAGGAGAACCTGCGGGTCTTTTTGGAAAATAGCCGCCACGCAGATAAGCGGGATCCCTTCCCGCACAGCATTGATGACCCCTGCGCTTCCCCCCATGGCAAAGTCGGCGGCTCGGCCAGCCAAAATCTGGGTGATGTTGACGCCAGGGCCACCCATTTTGATGGTGACGTCTAGCCCATACTCGCGGTAAATGCCTGTGGCCACCGCCTGATAAAAGCCGCCATGCTCGGCCTGGGCATACCAGTTGGTAGCATAGGAAACTCGCTCGAGCTTGGATCTCTGGGCCACTATCAGAGTGGGGGAAGCCCGTCGTTGAGCCTGAGCCCCTGCTGCGGCCAGCCAACTGCCTCCAAGAGCGGCAGCTCCTGCTTTGAGCAGCTGACGACGGCTGAAGGTGCCGCCCTTGGGTCTAGAGGATCCAACCGAGGCCATAGGTAACTAAAGCGAAAGATGACGCAAGCATTATACATCCCGGAGGAGACCCTGTGTGCCTGGCTACAAGAAGATCTCGGCCACGGCGATCTCACCAGCGAGCTGACCCTGCCCCCCAGCGTTGAGGGGGAGGCGGTGATCCTGGCCAAGGAGCCAGGGATCCTAGCTGGCCTGGAAATTGCCAGGCGGGTTTTCCGGCTGGTGGATCCCCAGCTAGCGTTCGCCTCCCAGGTAGAGGAGGGAGCCTCTGTTGTCGCTGGCCAGGAGGTAGTCCAGATCAAGGGATCCCTGCGGGGCATTCTGGCGGCAGAACGGCTGGCGCTGAACCTTCTCCAAAGGCTTTCCGGCATTGCCACCCTCACCCGCACCTACGTAGAGGCGCTGCGGGGAACCTCAACCCAGCTTCTGGACACCCGCAAAACTACCCCCGGCTTGCGCGCCCTGGAGAAATACGCCGTGCGGGTAGGGGGCGGCAAAAACCACCGCTTTGGCCTCTTCGATGGCATCTTGATTAAGGAAAACCACATTCGCGGTGCCGGCGGCATCTTGGCAGCCGTCCAGCGGGCCAAAGCAGGTGCCCCCCACCACCTCAAGGTCGAGGTTGAGGTGCGCAACCTCCAGGAGCTGGAGGAGGCTTTGGCGGCAGGCGCCGATCTCATCCTTCTCGATAACTTCCCCTTGGAGCAGATCCGGGCTGCCGTTCAACGGGTAGGGGGGAAAGTTCCCCTAGAAGCCAGCGGCAACATGAACCTAGAGCGCGCCCGGAAAGCGGCGGAGGCAGGCGTTGACTACATCAGTGTGGGGGCCCTGACTCACTCGGCCAAGGCCCTGGATCTCTCCTTGCTCGTGGTGCGGCCCTGAGGTTTGCCCCAGGGAGCGCTGTTTCTAATGCTAGGCTAGGTAACGATCCCGCCTAAAGCAGGAAGGCCAGTTGCTGCCTGCTGGCAACTTCTCCTTAGCCCCGCACCAGTCCAGCTCTGCACCCGTGGCCGGCCCAGCCAAAACAGAAGGTTCACCATGACCCAAGAAACCCTTGTCCAGGAAATTGCTCGACTCAAGCAGGAAAGGCAGGCCGTTATCCTAGCCCACTCCTACCAACTCCCTGAGGTGCAAGAGGTGGCGGACTTTGTGGGAGACTCCCTGGGCCTGGCCCGTGAGGCGCAGAAGACGAACGCCCAGGTCATCGTCTTTGCGGGCGTCCACTTCATGGCCGAAACGGCAGCCATCCTCAACCCGGAAAAGACGGTGCTGCTGCCGGATCTGGAGGCTGGCTGCTCCCTAGCTGACAGCATCCGCCCGGAGGATGTGCAGCGCTGGAAAGAGGCCAACCCAGAAGGCCTGGTGGTTGCCTACGTCAACACCGCTGCCGAGATCAAGGCCCTAGCCGATGTCTGCGTAACCAGCGCCAACGCGGTTCAAGTGGTGGCTAGCCTGCCGCCGGATCGCCCCATCTTTTTTGTGCCGGATATGTTCCTGGGGGCCTATGTAGCCCAGGCAACGGGGAGGGAGCTGGATCTATTCCCCGGCGAGTGCCACGTCCATGTCGGCATCCGGGAGGAGCACCTCAAGGCAATGGCAGAGAGGCACCCGGAGGCGGAGTTCCTCATCCACCCCGAGTGCAGTTGCGGCTCCAGTTGTCTATTTCTCAAGCCGGACGCCAAGCTCCTTTCTACCGAGGGGATGGTGCGTTATGCCAAAACTTCGGCCAGCCGCGAGTTTGTGGTCGCCACCGAGGTGGGCATTCTCCACCGGCTGCAAAAAGAGGCCCCCAACAAGAGGTTTATCCCTGTCAAAGCAGACGCCGTCTGCGAGTACATGAAAAAAATTACCCTGGAAAAGGTCTACCGCTCCCTGCTGGAGATGCGCCACGTAATCCAAGTGCCAGAGGCGGTGGCCGAAAAAGCCCGCAAGTCCCTCCTGGCCATGCTGTCGGTGCCGGCGGGAGCCTAGAAGCGCCCTGGTCGAGGGGCGGTTTTGTCCAGTGGTGTCCACGCCTTTCTCAGCGGAAACAGACCTCCTGATCCTGGGAGCAGGGGTGGCAGGGGTCTATGCAGCCCTGTGGGCGGAAGCGGAGGGGGCCAGAGCCCTGGTGGTGAGCAAGGATCCCCTCCCCTCGGGATCCACTCCTTGGGCGCAGGGGGGGGTGGCTTTTCCGCTGGATGCGGCGGATGTGGAGGCCCACCTCCAGGACACCCTGCAGGCAGGCCGGGGCCTGGTGGAGACCGAAGTGGCCCGCTCCATTCTGTGGGAAGCGCCCTTTCACCTAGAGAAGCTTTTGTCCTGGGGGCTCCCCTTCCACCCTGAGCCAGTGCGGGAAGGGGGCCATTCGCGGGCGCGGGTACGCCATCTGGGAGGGGATCGGAGTGGGCTATGGCTTCTCAGAGGCCTGCTGGCTCGCCTGAGCAAGCCGCCTTTGGAGGGCTACACAGCCCTCAGCCTTTTGATGGCAGGGGAGAGAGTGGGAGGAGCCCTGCTCCTCGGGCCGGAGGGCTTTCTTCAGGTGAGGGCGGGGGCGGTTCTCCTGGCTACAGGCGGGTTTGGCAGCCTCTTCCCCCTCTCTACGGCGCCGCCGGGAGCTAGCGGCGATGGCATGGCCTTGGCCTGGCGGGCAGGGGCCATCCTAAGGGATCTGGAGTTTGTGCAGTTTCACCCCACCGTCCTGCCCAATGGAGCCCTGGTCAGTGAAGCTGCCCGAGGGGCAGGGGCCGTGCTCCTCAATGCCTGGGGGGAGCGCTTTATGCCTCGTTATGCGGAGCTGGAAGAGCTGGCGCCGCGGGATGTGGTGGCCCAGGCGGTGTTCTGGGAGCGGCAGCGGACGGGGGGAGTTTACCTTGACCTCCGGGCTGTGCCCCATCTGGAAGAGCGCTTTCCCACCGTGGTTGCCTCTGCCCGCGCTTTGAGGCTGGATCCCGGCAAGGATCCCCTACCGGTTGCTCCTGCTGCTCACTACGTCATGGGGGGGGTGCGAACGGATGCTTTTGGCCGCACTGGCCTGCCGGGCCTCTATGCTGCCGGGGAGGTGGCCTCCACAGGGTTGCACGGGGCAAACCGTTTGGCTTCCAACAGCCTTTTGGAAGGGCTGGTCATGGGCAAGCGAGCTGCTCTGGCTGCCCTGCGGGACCTCCAGGAGCCCCCCCTTCAGGTGCAGGCTCTACCTGTGCTGACAGCGCCGCCCTCTCTACTTCCCCAGCTCAGGCAGCAAGCAGAAGAAGCCCTGGGGGTGGTGCGGGAGGGAGAGCGGCTGCGGGCTTTTCTGGCTTTTGCGGAAGCCCTGCCCCTGGAGGAGAAGCCGTGGGCCAGTCGGGAAGAGGTCGAGGCCGGGAGTTTGCTGTTGCTGGCTCGCTGGGTAGCCCAGGGGGCTTTGCTGCGGGAGGAAAGCCGGGGATGCCATTTCCGCAGGGATTTCCCCCAAGAAAGGGAGCCTTTCCACACCGAAGTGTGGGGCTCTACGTTTAAGCAAGCGCCGCTGGATCTGGCGGCTGCCCCAGGGCGGGGCCCTGCCTAGGCGTTCCAGGCGTGGTGGAAAACCCCCGGCCTGTCGATGCGCTCAAAGGTGTGGGCGCCGAAGAAATCCCGCTGGGCCTGGGTGAGGTTCTGGGGCAGCTCGGCGGTGCGGTAGCTGTCGTAGTAGGCCAGGGAGGCGCTGATGGCCGGGATCGGGATCCCCAAGGCTGCTGCAGTGGCCACCACTCGCCGCCAGGATCCCTGCCGTTCCTGGATGGCCCGCTTAAACTCCTCATCCAAAAGGAGGTTGACTAGCTCCGGATCCCTTTGGTAGGCCGACTGGATTTTGCCCAGGAGGCGGGCGCGGATGATACAGCCCCCCTTCCAAATGCGAGGGATCTCGCTGAAGGTGTACACATAGCCGTGGGCAACGGTGGCTTGCCTGAGCAGGGCCATCCCCTGGGCATAGGAGCAGATCTTGGAACAGTAGAGGGCGGCGCGCAGATCCTGAAGGAAGCTGTCGGGATCCCCTTCCAAGGTTGTTCCTGGCCCTGGCAACTGCTGGGAGGCGGCCACCCGTTCCTCTTTCATCGACGAGAGGATGCGAGCCTGCACTGCCGCCTCAATGGTGGGCACCGGCACCCCAAGATCCAGGGCGTCCTTGACCGTCCACAGGCCCGTGCCCTTCTGCCCCGCCTTGTCCAAAATGAGATCCACCAGCGGCTTGCCCGTCTCCGGATCCAGCGTCCCCAAGATCTTGGCGGTAATCTCAATCAAAAACGACTCCAGCTCCGTCTCGTTCCAGGCCTGGAAGATCTCCTGCATCTGGGGGGCTGACAGCTTCAGCCCCCTGCGCATGAGGTCGTAGACCTCGGCAATCAGTTGCATGTCGCCGTACTCGATGCCGTTGTGCACCATCTTGACGTAGTGCCCACCCCCTTTAGGCCCCAGGTAGGTGACGCAGGGGCCATCGGGCACTTGAGCGGCAATTTTGGTGAGGATGGGCTCCAGTTGCCGATAGGCTTCCAAGCTGCCGCCGGGCATGAGGCTGGGGCCGTTGAGGGCACCTTCTTCCCCGCCGCTCACCCCCATGCCGACAAAGTGGATCCCGCTGGCTTCTAGGACCTCGGCGCGCCGGTCGGTGTCGCTGTAGAGGGAGTTGCCGCCATCGATGAGGATGTCGCCTGGCTCCAGCAGGGGCTTAAGCTCGTCGATGATGGCATCCACCGGCGGGCCTGCCTTAACCATGATCAAGATTTTGCGGGGCCGCTCCATCAGTTGCACCAATTCCGGCAAGCTGTAGGCGGGGGTAATCTGCTTGCCTTGGGCCCTCCCTTGGATAAACTGCTCGGTTTTGGCGCGAGTTCGGTTGTAGACGACAACCGGAAAGCCATTGCGCTCGACGTTGAGGGCCAGGTTTTCCCCCATTACCGCTAGGCCAATGACCGCGAAGCTGGGCTTGCTCATGGTGGGGCAGGGTAACACCTCCCCCAATCTAAGGGGCGATCCGGCCAAGAGGGTTCAGGGATCCTGTTTTCTTCACCTTTTTTTGCCGGCTTTCAAGGACAGCCCAGACTCGCGCGGGTGGAAACCCCGGTTATGGGATGGGATCCCTCTGCTCGCTGGCACAGTTGCCGCAGGGCTGCCCGATCCACGTAGGCGTCGCTAAAGTCGGCGCCGGCAATCTGCGCCCCATCCCAAACGGCCCGCGCGGCGATTGCCCCCCTGAGGTTGGCCCCCCTGAGATCGGCGCCCGCTAGGTTGGCCAGATCCAGCAGGCTGTTGCTGAGATCTGCCCCCGCCAGGTTGGCTCCTGCCAGGTTGGCCTTGGTGAAGGCCACGCCGGCCAGGTTGGCCCCCTGCAAGTCGGCGCCCTGCAGGTTGGCGCTGACAAAGCTACTGCCCCGCCAGTCCTGACCCGACAGATCCTGCCCCTGCAGATCGGCGTTGCTGAAGTTGAGACGGGTCTGGCCACCCGCCGGGGATCCCCACAGGCCCCACAGCAGCAGCGTTGCCCCCAGCAGGATCCCTAGAAGGATGCAAAGTGTTGACGGCATCTGGGATCCCCCCTTTAGTACCTCAGGACGCTTCAAAGGGCTCAACTCCTTCCGCAAGTTCTTATCAGAAAATCTAGGTCTAAAACCCTGCCCTCTAGGGCAGCTTTTCTTGGTTTTGGATGTAGGCCACTAAGAGTTGCAGAGGAGCACCCCCAACACTAGAAGCCAAGTAGCTGGGACTCCACAAGGCATTCTTGCCGCAAGGTTTAGGTAGTTTAGCTTGCCCGTACTTGCGACTCGAAACTCCCTTAAGCACATTCACCATTTGAGAGATAGACCACTTGGGCGGGTAGGCAATTAGAAGGCGGACGTGGTCTGCCTCGCCGTTAAACTCCAAGACCTCAAAGTCCATCTTTCGGGCAACACTCTTAAACGCCTCCGCAATCAAGTTCAAACTCTCTTGAGTGAATATCTTTCGCCTGGATTTGTGACAAACACCAAATGGGCCTGCAGGCTAGAAACACTGTTGCGGTCTCTCCTTAATTTCATGTGCTATCTTGGAAATGCCAACTTGACTCTAGCCCATGAAAGCTCGATACAGGTATAGGTTCTACCCCACAGACCAACAGCGGCAGAAGCTTGCCAAGTTGTTTGGCTGTGTCAGGTACGTCTGGAATGAAGCCTTAGCCCACTGCCAAGCCGTTGGGAAGTATCCAGGGTACAACGCTTTGGCCAAGCGCCTAACCGAGCTTAAGCAATCGATTCCGTGGTTGGGCGAAGTTTCAAGTGTTGCTTTACAGCAATCTCTCAGACATTTGGACAAAGCTTACCAGCGTTTCTTTGCCCAGGAAGGAGGTGCGCCGCAGCTCAAAAAGAAAGCAGCCAAGCAGTCAGCAACGCTAACTAGGGGAGCTTTTTCTATCAACGGTAAGCGGGTTTACTTGGCCAAGGTGGGAGCCATTAAGCCTATTTGGAGCCGACCTTTGCCGAGTACCCCTAGTTCCGTCACTGTAATTAAAGACACTGCCGAGCGTTACTTTGTCAGCTTTGTGGTGGAGACGGAACCTGTTAGCATCCCTGCTCGCTCACCCAGTATTGGAGTGGATTTGGGGATTAAGACCTTCGCCGCCACAAGCGATGGGGCCAAGTTCCCCAGTCCCAACTATAGGCCTCTGTACAACCGTATTGCCCAGCTGCAAAAGCAGCTTGCCAGGCGGGTGAAGGGATCCCATCGGTGGGAGCGAACCCGGCTGAGGATTGCCAAGCTGCACAACCGCATTGCCGACATGCGGCTCGACTTCCTGCACAAGTTGTCAACCCAGCTCACGGTCGAAAACCAAGTCGTGTGCTTGGAAGACCTCAACGTTAGCGGGATGTTGAAAAACCGTCGGTTGTCCAAGGCGATTAGTCAGCAGGGGTGGCATACCTTTCGGGCTCTCTGTGAGGGCAAAGGTGAGAAGTACCAGAGGGAAGTGCGCCTAATCGACCGGTGGGAGGCTACAAGCCAGTACTGTTCGGCTTGTGGCTGGCACTGGGGCAAGTTGGATTTGGCTACCCGTGTGGTGGTCTGCGACGGTTGCGGGGCAGTGCATGACAGGGACGTCAACGCTGCCAACAACCTAAAGCAAGTCGGGATGGGGCATCGCCCGACTCTAAAACGGACGTGGAGACTGCGTAAGACTGGCTAGCCAGCAGCAGTTTGTGAAGCGTCAAGAATCTCTCGCCTTTAGGCGAGGGGAGTATGTCAAGTCAACATGCTTTGGTATGAAAGTAGCTTACTTTGACTGCGCAGCAGGCATTGCCGGCGACATGTGCCTGGGGGCGCTGCTGGATTGCGGGCTGACCCTAGAGTATCTCAACCAGCAGCTCCAGGCGCTGGGCCTCGAAGGAGAATACAGCCTACAAGTATGCCGGGTGCAGCGGTGCGGCCAGCCGGCTCTGCAAGCGGTGGTGGAGGTGTTGGACGAGTCCCCGCCCGCCCGCCCCTGGAGGGAGATCCAGGCTTTGATTGCCGGATCCCGGCTGGCCCCCGCAGTCAAGGCCCGCAGCCTCAAGGTCTTTGAGAAGCTGGCCCAGGCGGAGGCAAAAGTTCATCAGGTTCCCCTGGAAAAAGTGCATTTCCACGAGGTGGGGGCGGTCGATGCCCTGGTGGATATCGTCGGCACCTGTGTTGGTCTCGATTGGCTGCAGGTGGAGCAGGTGATCTCTTCTCCCCACCCCATTGGCGGCGGCTGGGTCAGCACCGAACACGGCCAGCTAGCGGTGCCTGTGCCGGCGGTGATTGAGCTGTGGGAAATGGGGCGTGTGCCAGTGTTCAGCAACGGCGTGGAAGCCGAGCTGGTTACCCCCACCGGGGCAGCCTTGGCAGTGGCGCTGGCAGAAGCGTTTGGGCCTTGTCCACCGCTGCGGCTGGAAAAAGTGGGGCGTGGGGCCGGCAGCCGCGAGCTGCCCATTCCCAACATCTTTCGTCTCTGGATTGGCCAGTCCCAGGGGGAAGAGCCGACCGAGATCGTCTCGGTGTTGCAAACTCAGATTGACGATCTCAACCCTCAAGTGATTGCCTATACCTGCGAGCAGTTGCTGGCCCTAGGTGCCTGGGACGTGTTTACCCAGCCCATCACCATGAAGCAAGGGCGGCCGGGAGTGTTACTGACGGTGATCTGCCCGCCGGAGCGGGTGCCGGAGTGCCAAGATCTCATCTTCCGGGAAACCACCACCCTGGGCATCCGCCACTCCCAGCAGCAGCGCACCGTCCTAGAGCGAAGGATCGAGCGGGTGGAAACCCCCTACGGCCTGGTGGACATCAAGGTGGCCTGCCGCCACGGCCACATCGTCAACGCCCAGCCGGAGTTTCGCGACTGTGTGGCCCGCGCCCAAGAGTTCCGCGTGCCGGTCCAGACGGTGTGGCTGGCAGCCCAAGCGGCCTGGCAAAAGCGGCTGCAGGGGGATCCCGCCTAAGAAGGTTGGGCCTTGGACAAGCGCATGCTCGTGCATAAGATCTGGCTGGATATAAGGATTTATGGAGCCAGATCGGAAATGTTCCAGAGTAGGCAACGGGGCTCTTCCTCAGATTCCCGATGGATTGGCTCCTGTTGGACAGAGATGCGGATCCCTGACCTGCTAGCCTGAAAAATATCAATACCCCGCGCTCTTGCCGACAACCGCAACCATGGAATCCCAAGCCGCCCAATTTAACTTCGACCGCCAACTCTGGGATCGCTTTATCAGCGTAGCGCAACCCTACTTCTACCCGCGGGTGCGCTACGGGGGCTGGATCTTCTTCGGCTTGCTAGCAGCATCCATGGTGTTTGTGGTTGCCCTCATGTTTTTTGTCGAGATTGGGGTAACCCTGGTTGGACAGGCTCTTTTTCCAGAGTTCTTCCGCACCCTAGCAGCAGGCTTGGTCGAGCAAACAGAGAGGAATTTAGCCTCGCCGGTGCTATGGGTGGCCGCAGCCAGTTTGGCCCTGAGCAGCCTGGCCTTTGGGCTGGTGTGGCGCCAGATTTGCCGCCGTTGGCTGCAATGGGTGCTGCTGACCTTTTTGCTGTTCCTGTCGCTAACGGTAAACCGGCTGAACGTGATGATCAGCTTTATCTTCCGGTTTATCGACACGGCTCTGCAGCAAAAAGAAGAGAGCACCTTCTGGCAATTTTTGATCATCTATGGCGTGCTGATCATCTCCGCCATCCCCATTTTGGTTATTTACCGATATACACGGCTAAAGCTGGCCCTGTTTTGGCGGGAATGGCTGACCGACTACTTTCTGGATCGCTACTTTGATCGGCGGGCCTACTACGAGCTGGATTCCAACGCCGCTAACACAGAGATCGATAACCCTGACCAGCGCATCTCGGAAGATGTACGCTCCTTTACCGGCACCACTCTTTCTTTTTTGTTGGATATTCTTGACTCCATCCTCACCCTCTACGCCTTTACTGGGATTCTCTACAGCATTTCCCGCCCCCTAGCGGTGGGGCTGGTTATCTATGCTACCATCGGCACCGGGATCGCCATTTTGGCCGGCCGCAAGCTGATTAAAATTAACTTCGATCAACTGCGCTACGAGGCCGACTTCCGCTACAGCCTAGTCCACGTGCGGGACAACGCCGAGTCCATTGCTTTTTACCAAGGGGAAGACCTGGAGCTGAGACAGATCTTGAACCGCTTTGCTGCCGCCTTGCGCAACTTTAATTTGCTGATCATCTGGCAGGCCATTATCGACATTTTTCAGTACGCCTATAACTATTTCACTCGCATTGTGCCCTACGTAATTGTGGCCCCCCTTTACTTTAGCGGCGTGCGCGATTTCGGCACCATTACCCAGGCTACCATCGCCTTTAGCCAGGTGCTGAGCGCCCTTTCGATTGTGGCCAACCAGATCCAGAGCATCTCCAGCTTTGCCGCCGGGATCAACCGCCTGGGATCCTTTTACGAAGCTTTGGAGAATCCTGCCCTGCGCCAGCTGCGCCCTCGAGAAAGTACCATCCAAACCCGCATTGCTCCCCAACTGGCCCTGCAGCAGGTGACTTTGCTAACGCCTAATTCGGAACGAACCCTGGTGCGGGATTTGTCCTTGACTTTAGAGGCGGGCCAACGGCTGCTGATTGTGGGAGCCAGCGGCAGCGGCAAGAGCTCCCTCCTGCGGGCCATTGCCGGCCTGTGGAACAACGGCCAGGGATCCATTGCCCGCCCCGATACCACCGAGATGCTCTTCCTGCCGCAAAAGCCCTACATGCTGCTGGGATCCCTGCGGGATCAACTGCTCTACCCGGGCCGCCGCCGGGATCTTAGCGACGCAGATCTCCTCCGGGTTTTGGCCCAGGTGAACCTGGCCGATTTGCCGGAGCGGGTGGGCGGCTTCGACGTGGAGAAAGATTGGGCTAGCACCCTCTCTTTGGGCGAACAGCAGCGCTTGGCCTTTGCCCGCATTTTGATTACTCAGCCCCGCTACGCCATTTTGGACGAGGCCACCAGCGCCCTGGATGTGGCCAACGAAAAGCTGCTCTACCTGCAACTGCAGCACCTCAACACCACCTACGTCAGTGTCGGCCACCGACCCACTCTCCTGGCCTACCACGATCTGGTCTTGGAGCTGCAGGGCAACGCTGCTTGGAAGCTCTGGTCGGCGGCAGACTACGGCGCCCGCCTGGCGCTGGCCGGCTAGAGATGCTGCCGCAGCTCTCAATCTGCGGCGGCACCCCTCACCCCCATCCTCTCTCCCTCTGGGAGAGGGGGGCAGGCTGTTCTAACCCCAACCCACAGAACTGGACGCGACCCAGGGGAGATGCTACCCTGTTTCACAGGTATTCCGACCGGATTACTGGAGAATCACATGACTCCCTTTGCCGCCTCTGAGGCCAAGCGCTCCAAGGTGGAGCAGATCAAAGCAGATAGCCACTTCCTGCGGGATCCCTTGCGGCAGGAGCTGGCCCAGGACACCACCCACTTCAGCGAGGCGGCGGTGCAGGTGCTCAAGTTTCACGGCGCCTATCAGCAAGACGACCGGGATCTGCGGCAGCAGCGGAAGCAGGAAGGTCTGGAGCGGGCCTACCAGATGATGTTGCGCACCCGCATTCCAGGGGGGCATGTGCCGCCACAGCTTTACTTGACCCTGGATCGGCTGGCGGAGGAGTACGGCAACGGCACTTTGCGGGCCACCACCCGGCAGACCTTTCAATTACACGGGATCTTGAAGCAAAACCTCAAGGCCACCATTGGCAGCATCATCCGGCAGATGGGATCCACCCTGGCCGCCTGTGGAGACGTCAACCGCAACGTCATGGCGCCGGTCGCCCCCCACAAAAACCGGCCTGCCTACCGCTATGCCCAGGAGTATGCCCGCAAGCTGGCGGATCTCTTGGCTCCGAAGACTTCTGCCTACTACGAGCTGTGGGTGGATGGGGAGGCGGTTCCCATCCCGCCGGTGGATGCGGAAGTCCGGGAAGCGGAGCAGTTTGTCGGCAACGGGGTGAGGCTGGAGGGGCCAGAACCTCTGTATGGCCCGGTCTATTTGCCCCGCAAGTTCAAGACGGCCATCGCCGTAGCTGGGGAGAACACCGTCGATGTGTACTCCCAAGACCTGGGTTTGATCGTGCTCACCGACCGCAAGGGCAACCTCAAGGGCTTCAACATCGTGGTGGGCGGCGGCATGGGGCGCACCCACGGCAAGGAGGAGACCCAACCCCTTTTGGCCCAGAAACTCTGCTTTGCCCCGCCGGAAGCGGTGTACCGGATTTGCCAGGCGGTTTTGGCGGTGCAGCGGGATCACGGCAACCGCTACGACCGCAAGCAGGCGCGGCTGAAGTATCTGGTGCGCGACTGGGGGATCCGCAAGTTTCGCCGCGTGGTCGAGCAGTACCTGGGGGAGAAGCTATTGCCCTTCCGGCGCATGCCTAAGTTTGTCCCCAACAGCGACGACTACCTGGGCTGGCACGAGCAGGGGGATGGCCGTTGGTTTTTGGGCCTCTCCATTGAAAATGGCCGCATCCAGGATACGCCGGAGCGGCAGCTGAAAACGGCCCTGCGCAAGATTGTGGAGGAATTTTCCCTGCACCTGCGGCTTACCCCCACGCAGGACGTGATCTTCATCGACATCGAGGAGGGCCAGCGAGAGGCCATTAACCAGATCCTCAAGTCCCACGGGGTGCTCTCCAAAGAGGAGATCCCGGAGCTGGTGCGGCTTTCCATGGCCTGTCCGGCGCTGCCCACCTGTGGCTTGGCCATTACCGAGTCGGAGCGGGCCCTGCCCACCCTGATCCGCCAGTTGGATCAGGTGTTGCGGGAGCTAGATCTGCAGGATTCGCCCTTTTTGGTGCGCATGACCGGCTGTCCCAACGGCTGTGCCCGCCCTTACTTGGCGGAGCTGGGATTGGTGGGATCCGCCCCCGATGGCTACTACCAAATCTGGCTGGGGGCTAGCCCGCGAGGGGATCGCTTGGCCCAGCCGTTTCAGGATCGGGTGCACATCAGCCAAATTGTGCCTTTGATGAGGATTCTCCTGCAGCTCTACAAACAGGAGCGCCACCCCCAAGAGCGCTTTGGCGACTACTGCCACCGGGTGGGGATCCCCTACCTACAGGCCCAGGTGCAGCGGCTCCAGCAGGTTCAAAGCTAAGGGGACTGCCCCTCCCTTCCTCACTGAGGGCAAAGTGGGTCACTGGTTCAGGAGGCTGCTAGGCTTCCAGGGGAGCGAATGATAGAGTACAAAGAGGTTTTGTGCGAGCCCCTTCATGCCTCAGTCCAAACCTGACGAACCTTTCGTCCGCAAGGTCTTCAAAGCGCTGGTGCTGGTGGTCGGCGCAGCGATGTTCCTAAGCTTCTCCTTTGGCCCCATCCTCCAGGCGCTGGGGCCTTCGGACTCGCAAGACACCGCCAACTTGGTTACTGAGCAACTGCGGGCCCAGGCGGACGGCTACCGGGCTGTGCTGGAACGGGAGCCGGATAACCCCATCGCCCTGCGGGGGTTGATCGACACGCAACTGCAGCTCAACGAGCCGCAAGGGGCCATCGAGCCGCTGAAGAAGCTGGTGGAACTGGAGCCGGAAAATCGGCAACTGCGAGCTTTTTTGGCCCAGATTCAGCAAGATACAGGGGATCTGGAAGGGGCATTAGAGCAGCTCCAGATCCTTCACGAGAAGGATCCCAAAGATAGCCAAGTCCTGCAGGAGCTGGCCGACGTTCAACTAGCGCTGGGCCGCCCTTCTCAAGCCATTGAACTACTGGAGAACTATCTGAAGGAAGTCCCGGAAGATAACGATGTCCGTCTGCGCTTGGCCTTTATCTACGTCCGCAATAACCAGACGGAAAAGGCTGTCGCCCTCTACGACGAGATGATTGCGGCGGATCCCAGCGACTTTGCGCCCGTGTTGGGCAAAGCAATAGCCCTTAGCTCCGCCACCGATGAAAACCTACGGGCAAAAGCCCCGGAGCTATTTGAGCAAGCAGCCCGCCTGGCCCCACCCAAGCTGCGGGAGCAGATCCGGCAAGAGGCCGAGCTCTCTGCCCAAAGAAACCAGCCTCAGGCTGTTGAGAGCCAGGAGACTGCTCCCTGAGGAGAGTCGTCCCCCTCAAGACTCGGAGACCTCCTTGAGGGCCGCTTCCACCGAGGGATAAGTCTCGAAGAGAGAGTCCAGACGGGTAACCTTGAGAACTGTCTTGGCTTTCTCTCCTAAACCGCAGAGCTTGAGATGACAGTCGGCGGCGGCGCAGGCGCGTCTTGCCCACACCAAAGCCGAAACTCCCCTGCTGTCGATCTGCGTAACCTGGCTCAGATCCAGCAAGAGGTGCTTGGGTTTCTTGGCGAGAATCTGACTCAGCTCTCTCTGCACCAAAGCAGGCTCCAGCTGTCCTGCAGGAAGCTTGACGAGGGCGACAAGGGATCCCCCGGGGCTGAGCTGAGTGGAAACATCCACAAAGGGCTAAGAAAGAAAAAGCCGAGGGCAAGGGTCACATTGATTCTGAACCAAAGCCACCGGCTTGGGCCTTGCTGGGCAACTTTTATTTGGAGGTAGGAAGGTAGCCCTAATGGATACGCACGCGATGATCCCGATGGAGGATGCGGCTGCCCTGGGTTTGTTGGCCCTGCAGATGCCGATGGCGGCGGTGTTGCTGGCGCGGCTGCTGCCCTCTTTGTGGCGCCCTTCTCCTCTCCCTCCTGGTCAACCGGGGATCCCTTTTCCGCCGGGCTTGGTCAGCGTCTTGCTGCCCACCCTCAACGAGGCCGAGCGCCTGGATCCCTGTCTGGAAGGGCTGCACCGCCAGGGAGCGGTTGTGCGCGAAGTTCTGGTGGTGGATAGCCGCTCCCAGGATGGCACCCGCGAAAAAGTGCTGCAAATGGCCGCGCGGGATCCCCGCTTTCGCCTCGTTACCGACGATCCCCTGCCCAGCGGCTGGGTCGGTCGCCCTTGGGCGTTGCACTATGGATTTCTCCAGTCGGATCCCGCCTCTGAGTGGATCTTGGGCATTGATGCCGACACCCGCCCCCAGCCGGGCCTGGTGGAGCGGCTGCTGGAAACTGCCCAGGCCAAAAAGCTGGATCTCATCACCCTGGCGCCGCAGTTTATCCTGCAGCACTGGGGGGAAGGCTGGCTGCAGCCAGCTCTTTTGACAACCCTGATCTACCGCTATGGGGCGGCAGGGGAGACTCCCCACTTGCCGGAGCGGACGATGGCCAATGGGCAGTGTATGTTGGTGCGCCGCTCGGTGCTGGAAGCCATGAACGGCTATACCCTGGCGCGGGCCTCCTTTTGCGACGATGTCACCCTGGTGCGGCAGATCGCGGCAGCCGGCTTTAAAGTAGCTTTTTGCGACGGTCGGCACCTGCTCAAGGTGCGCATGTACACCTCTTTGGCCGAAACTTGGCGGGAGTGGGGCCGATCCCTGGATTTGAAAGACGCCACCCCCAGGGCCCAACTGTGGGGGGATATGGCCCTGCTGGTGCTTACCCAAGGGATCCCACTCTTGGCAGTGGGGGGGCTGGGGATCAAGGCCGGGCTGGGGTTCCCCTTTTCCCTAACAGAGCAAGTGTTGTTGGGGCTCAACCTGGGCTTGCTGGCCCTGCGACTGGGGGTGCTGATGGGCATTCGCGGCTCTTATCAGGATCCCCCCTGGACGTTTTGGGCTTCGCCGCTGGCGGATCCCTTGGCTGTCCTGCGGGTGATCTTGTCAGCCCTCAGCCGCCCCCGCTCTTGGCGCGGGCGCACCTACTAGTCGACTGCCTCAGGATCTCACCTGCCCCGCGAAGCGCAGCGGAGTGACAGCAGGCGCAAGCGAGTGTTGGGTGGCCCTCAAATAAGGCAACCCCTGATCGAGTAAGCCTAGCTGCACCGCTCTTTCAACAGGGTAGTTTGTGATCACTAGCTCCGTGATTTTGCCTCGTTTTGTCCCCTTGCAGTTGATAGCCCGGTTTGCTTGAACTTCATCAATAGCAAAGAAGGGCATAGCGTACAAAGAGCGAATGATTGCGGTGTCAGAATTAGAAAGCATGATGTACACCTTATTCTTGCTTAAGTCAATGCAAATGTCTCGTAATCGCTCTTGATCCTCTAGGCCGAAGCCACTGGCATGATAGGAGGTAAAGTTTGATGTTTGCGAGACAGGAACGTAAGGCGGGTCGAAATACACCCAGTCGCCTGGCTTGGCCCTCTCAACAACCGTATCAAATGGCACGCACAAAATTTCAACATTTTGTAGAGCAAGGGATGCAGCTAAAAGATTGTCCTTGTCTAGATACTTTGGAGCTTTATATCGCCCAAAAGGAACATTGAACTTTCCTTGCCGATTGACGCGATACAAACCATTATAGCCTGTCTTGTTCAGGTAAATCATGCGCGCTGCTCGTCCTACAAGACCCATTGACCAAGGATCTTTCTCTCGAATCTGGTAATAAAAACTTTCATTGTGTGGAAATTCGGAGAGTAGTTGAATAACTTCCCAAACATGATCGCGAATAGCCAGGTAAGTATCTATCAGCTCAGCGTTGATATCGGAAAGGATCGCCTGTTTGATTTTGCATTCTCTATACAGGCGAAAGAAAAGCGCGCCACTCCCAACAAAAGGCTCGTGGTAAGTTCTGAAATAGACCGGCATCCGCTCTAATAGGGCGTCTGTCAGTTGTGTCTTGCCACCGGCCCATTTTAGAAAAGGTCGCGGAAGAAGCAAATCGCTCATGTTACAATCCAAAATACAAACGTAACCAATCTTCTAAATCGCTGAACCAAACCACTTTCTCAGTAGACATCAGTTATCCTTGCATGTTCTTTGAAAACCCTTCGCCGTCAATTACCTCGATCCCTGGAATAGGCCAGTGCTCCATATCTTGAATGGTTGCAGGGATCTTCTCTTCCGCTGTGCCTGACGTCGCCTGAAACTTACACTCCACTCCCAGTCGCTTGCCGCTTTTTTCATCGCTAATGACCACATCAATATACCGCTGTTGCCCCCACAGCCTTCGTGCTGGTCTTCAATCCAAGAGATTGTGCCAGAGCAACAACTCGCTGCTTTAATTCGTCACCACTTTTAGGCGCTGTTCTTTTTCCTGACATAGAGAAAACTCCTCACAGACAATCAGCTTCGTTTGTTTTCACCACCCCTGCGCTCTCCCATCGCCACCCAACTCCCGAAGCTTTGCGGCTAGGCGCTGCTGTTCCTGACGGACTTGGGCGAGGGCTGCTACTGCCGCTCCTGCCCTACTTGTTCAATTCCCCCAGAAGCAAATTCCCGTCGGCAGTCCACCACTGCAAGTAGGTGGCTGTGGTTTCTACTTTTTGTCGGTGCCACACCCTCAAGAACCAGCCGATCTCCGGAGTCCAGTAGCAGTGGTTTTCATCTGCTGTTGCAGAAGCACATAGCAACCTTAATACAGATTAGTGATCGGGGGCAAGATGGATTTAATGCAGGGGCTCGTGGATTTCGTAGACAGCAACCCCGATCTCCGAGAGCTGGGGCAAGCCTTAGCTGTCAAAACAACACTCCAAGGCCATACTCACCCCTAGGTCTGTGACGTGTTGCAAGTGTCATCAAGCTTTATCAGCAACCGGAACTTATACTCCCAAACCAAGGAGCTGCTGGACTTGCTCTAGCTTATCGAGGCTCAAAGCCCTATCTCTCTCCCGAATAAAAAGCTGCTGCTATTGCGATGAGCTGAAGGAAAGTTTAGAAGAGGCAGTCCCAGAAGAATGAGGAAGCAGTTGCTCAAAAAAAGAGATACGGCATAAGGCAAAAGAGTAGAAGCTCCTGATGGACAAGGGGGAGCTAACAGTGTTTATGGTAGATGAGCGTCACCCGCTATGAGGTTACCTTTGTGGATAGAGGTGGGGGGTAAAGGAGAACAGATTGCGGCCGATATTAAGAATATCAGGGGGAGGCGAAGTTACTTTGGGGCATTAGATTATGACAAGAGAGAGTTTCCGTTGCAAGTATATAATAAGGCAGATTCTCAAAGCATGAGAGCGTTTATAGAGTACTTAAGACTTGAGAAAAAAGAACAAAGGATAGCGATTTTTTGGGATGGGGCGGACTATCGTTGCTGTAAATAGGTTAGGGCGTATTTAGAAGAAGTGAGCCAGAGGTTAAGAGAAGAGGAGTGACCAGCCAGGTGCATTCTTTTTGTTCCTTATACAACGGAACAGAATTTTGATTTTCCTATCATGAATATCTTAGGAATGCTACGATCAGCAGGGAAGTTACAGGAGCTATGCTATGCTGGGGTGTTAGTCATCGAAATCAGCATGCGTGTCCATTACTTACAACATGTGCCCTTTGAAGGTCTGGGCTATATAGAGTCCTGGCTCAAAGCCAAGGAATACCCTGTAACGGGCACAAGGTTTTTTGAATCGACGAGATTGCCGAGCCTAGATGAATTTGACATGCTCATCGTCATGGGTGGCCCCATGAGTGCCAATGACGAAAGTGCATTTCCTTGGCTAGGTCAGGAGAAGGAGTTTATCCGCAATGCCATCGAGGCCGGCAAGTCCATTTTGGGCATCTGTCTGGGGGCGCAACTGATTGCCAGCGCAATGGGTAGCCGAGTGTTTCCAAATCGTGTTAAGGAAATAGGCTGGTGGCCGGTACGAGGGGTACAGCCCCCTGATGAGCTAACCTTTCGCTTCCCGCCCTCGATTGAGGTTTTTCACTGGCACGGGGAAACCTTCGAGCTGCCCCCTGGTGCAATTCACCTTGCCAAGAGCGAAGGCTGTGAGAACCAGGCCTTTCAGCTTGGACGCTCAGTGATCGGCCTCCAGTTTCACTTGGAAACCACGCCAGAATTGGTGCAAGGGCTTGTCTCCCACTGCCGCAACGAACTGTTGCCATCTACCTATGTGCAGTCGGAAGCAGAGATCCTCTCAGCCTCCCCTGAGAAGTACCAAGCCATAAACCGTCTAATGGGCGAGGTTCTCTCCTTTCTCTGTCGCTCCGATCCCTAGGCCCCGCGCTGCGCTCTAGAGAGCGGCCAAAGCCGTAAGATGCAGATCTGCAAGCCAAAGTTCCAAGAGGATAGACGTGGGCCATCAGGTTTTGGGACTGGGGATCGCGGGTTGGTCGGCTGCACGGCTGCTGCGGGCCCAGGGAAAAGAGGTGTGGGTCTGGGACGAGCAGGATTCGGAGCTCTTGCGGCAACGGCAGGCGGAGCTGGAACGGGAAGGGATCCCTGTCCACTTGGGCCAGCCTTTTCAACTGCTGCCGGGAGTGAAGCAGGTGGTGGTCAGCCCGGGCATTGCCTGGGATCACCCGCTGCTGCAAGAGGCGCGGCGGCAAGGGATCGAGGTGGTGGGAGAGGCGGAGCTGGCCTGGCCGTTTCTTGAGCACCTGCCTTGGGTGGGGATCACGGGCACCAACGGCAAAAGCACCACCACGGCCCTAGTGGCGGAGATGTTCAAGGCAGCAGGGCTAGAAGGGATCCCTTGCGGCAACATTGGCTTGCCCCTGTCCCAAGTGGCTCTGGAGATCTGGCAAGGGCAGCGTCGGCCAGATTGGATCGTGGCAGAGCTGAGCAGCTACCAACTGGAGGCCAGCAGCCGCCTGATGAAGAGCTCCCCCGGAGGCCCACCCCGCATTGGAGTGTGGACAACTTTCACCCCAGATCACCTAGAGCGGCACGGCACGCTGGAGCGCTATGCCAGCTTTAAGGCGCGGCTGCTGGAGCGGGCCCAGTGGCGGGTGGTCAATGGCGAGGACCCCTACCTCTTTCGCCGGCGGCGAGACTGGGAAAAGACCTACTGGGTCTCGCTGCAAGATCCGCAAGCGGATGTCTTCCTGCGAGGGAGCACGCTTTACATCCGGGGGGAAGCGGTGGCGGAGCTGGAGGACTTTGCCGAGCGCTGCCCTGGCTCGCACAACTTGCAGAACTTGCTCTTGGCAGCAGCGGCTGCTCATCTAGCCGGGATCCCCAACGCTGCCCTTCAAGCCGCCATCCGCTCTTTTGCCGGCATGCCCCATCGGCTGGAACGGGTGGCCCAAATCCAGGTGGGATCTACCCCCATCCGCTTTGTCAACGACAGCAAGGCCACCAACTACGAGGCCGGCTGGGTAGCGCTCAACGCCCTCTCCCCGCCCATTATCCTCATTGCCGGTGGAAGGGCCAAACAGGGGGATCCCTCGGCCTGGCTGCGGCTTATTCAGGCCAAGGTGGCCCGCGTGTTGCTCATTGGGGAGGCTGCTCCTAAGCTGGCCAAGGCTCTTCAGGAAATCCGCTATACTGACGTCGAGATCCTGCCGACCCTAGATATGGCGGTGGAAAGGGCCTTTGCAGCTGCCTGCTCCCTAGCGCAAGCCCTGGCCAATCCAGCTCAGCCCATCACCGTTTTACTGTCGCCTGCTTGTGCCAGCTTCGACCAGTACCCCAGCTTCGAGCACCGTGGCCACCACTTTCGAGCCTGCTGCCAAGCCCTGGTGGGATTCCTGGAACGCTGAAGCGCGCTGGCTGCGTTGGCTGACGCTGGTCTGGCTGGGGATAGGGCTGGCGGTATTGTTTTCGGCCTCCTACCCGGTGGCGCAGCAGACTACCGGCGATGGCCTCTATTTCTTTAAGCGCCAGGTGCTCTGGTCAGGGCTGGGGCTGGTCTGCTTCACCATCCTAGTGCGCATCCCCTTGCAGCGCTGGTTCCCCTGGGCCGGGATCCTCTGCCTGCTGGGCATTGGCTTGGTCTGGGCCACCCACGTGCCAGGGCTGGGGGTTTCCCGCCTGGATGCCAGCCGCTGGCTGGATCTAAAGGTGATCCCGATTATTCAGCCTGCGGAATTGCTCAAGCCCCTGTTGGTGCTGCAGGGATCCTGGGTGTTTGGCCGTTGGTTTTACCATCCCCTCTGGTTTCGCGGCGTCTGGGTCGGGCTCTTTGCTTTGGCGCTGCTGGGGATCCTCATCCAGCCCAACTTGGGTACCACCGCCATCTGCGGCCTTACCCTCTGGGTCATGGCCTGGACGGCTGGGCTCCCCCTTTTTACCCTCTTGGCTACCGCGGGACTGGGGATCTTGGCGGCTGGGGTGAGCATTCTCAGCAAAGACTACCAGCGGCGGCGCATCTTAGCCTTTTTGGATCCCTGGGGGAATGCTCAGGGGGACGGCTACCAGTTGGTGCAGAGCCTTTTGGCTATTGGCTCAGGTGGCTGGTGGGGCAAAGGCTATGGTCTTTCCCTACAAAAGCTGTTCTACCTGCCCATCCAGTACACGGACTTCATCTTTGCTGTGTATGCAGAAGAGTTTGGCCTGGTGGGATCCCTTTTCTTCCTGGGGCTATTGAGCGCCTACACCTGGGTCAGCTTGCGGGTTATGCGGCGCTGTCTCGACCTGCCTGCCCGGCTGGTGGTCTGCGGCTGTCTGATGTTTTTGGTAGGGCAGGCACTGCTGAATATCGGCGTGGTCAGCGGCCTACTGCCGACTACAGGGGTGCCCTTGCCCCTGTTTAGCTACGGCGGCAGCTCGATCCTGGCGGGGCTGATCATGGCGGGGCTGTTGGTCCGGGCCGCCCGCGAGGTGGGCTAAGGCCTGTAAGCTTCTCACTCGGCAGCCAGTAGATAAAGACTTGGGGGTTCAGAGGGGATCAATCGGTAGGGATCCGCCTGGTTAAGCTCTCGACAGAGGTGAGCAAAAGACTGGAGACCTTCAAGGCGCTCGGTGAGCTCGCTGAGGGTATCTAGGTATTCGGCTAAAGCAGCTTGGGAAAGGTGCCAAGACTTGTCCAGCTCCTGGAAATAGGTCATCTGAAACTCGACGGAAAGATTCTTTTCTCTGAGAAAGACCTGCTCTGGCGTAAGCCCTCGATCAAATGGGGAAAGACGAGCAATGCGCTGGATGCGTTCGCTAGAGATGCGGCCAGCGAAGCCAGAAGCCTTGTACGTATAGGCCGTCCGGAGCTGAGGCCGATCTGCTGGCAAGAGAGCTGCACACCACCTTTCGCTCAGTTCCCGGAAACGAGGGACCTCGAAGTTTAGGACATCAACAGCATCTTGAAGGTACCCATGTTTAAGCAGAAGCTGGGATTCCGCCGCTAGGGAAACCGCCCAACCCTTGAGAGCAATATCGCTGAGCAATAGGCAGTGGACCTGGCGCTCAACAGGGATCTGATGGGCTTGGTCAGAGAAAAAAATTCGGATATTTCCTGTCCTTCCTCGATGCTGTTCTCGAGGTTAAGTAGCCACGACCTCAGCTCCTTATCACCTCTCGTAGAGGCTTTAATGAAGTTATAGCAGTCTTTAAAAAGAGAGCTGACCATCCACCGCCTGGTACTGGGATCTACATCCGACGCTTCAGAAGAGTTAGCTCCCCAGGCACATTGAGCATAAAAGAGTGCAATAGCAGAAAGAGGAATGATGCAAGGCGGCTCTGGAAGAGCCAGAATCTCCTGAATTTCCTCCCTCAGCTCCTCGATCCTTTGCTCTAGAGGGTTGTCGGTTTGATTCCGCATGTCAACCTTGTTGAGCAAGAAGACCATCAAACTGGTTTGACCTCTGAGAAACTCTACGACATCCTTTAGCTCTCTCAAGAGAGTTTCCCGTCCTTGCCAATCTGTCTGAGAGTAATCCAGTGCAACAAAGCTAAAGCACTTGCTGACATGCTCTTGGATAATCCTAAGGCTTATTCTATCTTGAATTGAGTTTAGGCCAGGCAAGTCATAAATCTCGACCTGTAAGCCCTCAGGCAGGCCTAACAGAAAAGGGTTTCTGACCGGCAGCAGCGGACACTCAACGTCTACCTGAGGGATGCCCACCTCCGCTTCATCCCTCTTCTTTCTCTTCTTTCGTCGCTCTTGGTGGTAGGCCTCCATCGTCAGCTTGAGCCTGCGGTAGATTTCTTCGTCCCTCAGGTCTTCCCACGTGCCGCATTCCCAGGTGGCTCCTTCGGTATTGTGGATAACTAGCCTGCTCCGCTCGCCGTGCCTAATCCGCAGGATCCCGGCACTCATCTCCTGGGCCTCAATAGGCGCGATTTTCCGGCCAATGAGGGCGTTCACAATAGTGGATTTACCCGAAGAGGTGGTACCAATGGTGGCGATCCGGAAGGAGGGCTTCTGTAGGCGGGCAACGGCCTCTTCGTAGACAACCCGAAAGGCCTGCAGCTTTTCCAGCAGCACAGAGCTGCTAATGACGTCGTGGTATTCGCTGAGGATCCCAGCAGTGAGGTTGCCAAGGGTGAACAGTGACTCTCTTGCGATCCGCAGGGCTACCGAGGGATCCGTAGAATCAAGCCTGTGATGCGCTCCTTCAGATAGAGTTGAAGATGACATGCCGACAGCTCTCAAGCCGCTTCGCCGGCACTATAGTCCTTTCGCTAGTACCGTGGTTCGTTTTCTTCGCATTTTTTCAGCGTCCTTCTTGCCAGCAATGCTGATTTAGTAGCATAAAGAAATGGCTCTAAAATGCACATAGCCGCCGGCAGTTCTGGGGTCAACAAGAGGTAGTTTGCGAATGATGGATGGCTCTTTGCAATCTTTCTTCGCCTCTGCCAGCCAGGTGGGGCTGGGAGTAGCGGTCTTCCTGGCGCTGCTAACGCTGCTGGCCTGGATACGCAACTGGCCTTGGAAGTTTTCGCTAGTGGGCTACACGGCCTTTACCTTGGTCCTAACGGCAGGCTGTTTTGCTCTGAGCCTAGGGCCCATTTTCCGCTCCCGCATCCCCGGGGCTGCTCCCTACACCACTGTCTATGACCAAGGGGCGGAGCGGGCGGTCATTGCCGTTAGCCCAGATATCACCCCGGAGCAACTGATCCTTACGCTGAAGCAGGCAGCTAGCGATCTGGCCTCCTCTGGTCGTTTCTCTACCGGCTCGCCAGTGTTTACCCTGCAAGCCCGCACTGTCATCCACCCCGAGCCGGGAGTCTCCGAGCCCTTACTTTTGGGCACGCTGCAACAGCCTTTGGGGAAACGCCTGCGCACCCCGGAAGAACAACAGCAGCAGCAAATCCACCTGGAGGAAGAGGCCTTTGCTCGGCTGCGTAGGTTAGCCCAAGTTCAGGAGGCCGCCCCGCCCTCTGAGGGGACTTTGCAAGAGCCTCCCTTGGCCCAATCCTGAGCCCTCAGCCAGCGGCGCAGATCTTGCCCTACTTGCTCAGGGATCTCCCAGGGAAAGAGGTGGGCCACGTTGGGATAGACAATGCAGGTGCACTGAGGGAGAAGGCGAGCCGTGGCTAGGCTGCTGGCAACAGTGATGTGGCAATCCTGCTCCGCAGCCAGAATCAAAACCGGTAGGTGCAGGCGGTGCAGCTCTCCCTCGCGGTTGTAGCCCTGTCGAAGGGCAGCGCGTAGGGCTTGGCGAGCCTGAGGAGAGGTATGCAGGTAAGCCGGCAAAGCTGCCTGGGCCAGGTAGCGATAGGTTCTCGGGGTATGTCTCTGGACTAGGTAGCGGTAGAGAGAGCGGCGGCCAAAGGTGTTGATGTTCCAACTCCAGCCGGGCCAAAGCCAGTTGAGCAGCGAAGCAATGCCGGTGTTGAGCTGATCCCAAAAATCGGTAGGGGGATGGTTGCTGCGGGGACAGGCAGCGCTGGCTACTAGGATCAAGCCTTTGACCCGCTGGGGTAGGCGCAAAGCCAACTCTAGGGCTAGGATCCCGCCCAAAGACCAGCCCAGTAGCAGACACTCCTGCCAGCCCAGGCGATCCAGCAGCTCCTGCAAATCCTCCAGGTGGGCCGACATCTCAAAGGGATCCCGCACCTGCGAACGCCCGTAGCCGCGCAGATCCGGCGCCACACAGGGGTGCATCCCCGCCACCGCCTCGGCAAAGACTTCCATGCAGTCGGCATTGCCCGGATGGCCGTGGAGCAGCAGGATGGGCAGCGAAGGGATCCCTTCTCCCCAGGCCCGGTAGTAGAGCTGCAGGCCCATAGCTTAGGCGCTGGCCACCTTTTTTGGCGTCGGCTGCAGCTTCACTCCATTGGGAATGCAGATCAGGTTCTGATCCAGGATCTGCACAAACCCCTTCGAGCGCAGGGATCCCAGCAGGCGAGTAACCGTCACGCGGGTGGCACCAATGGCATCCCCGATCTGGGCGTGGGTGAGGGGCCAGGGGAGGTACATCCCCTGCTCACAGGGCTGCCCATACTCGTCGATTAACAAGGTCAAAAAGCCCTTCAGGCGGTCGATGGCCCGACGCTGGCCCAAGTTGCCCAGCCAGAGCAACTTGCGTTGCAGTTGCTGGCGGAAGCTTTCTTGAATTTTCTGGTGCAGATAGGGCCACTGCTCCAAATCCTGCCAGTAAAACCACATCACCGTCGTGCGATCGACATGGGTGCAGGCTTTTAGCTCAAAGCGCTCCGGGTTGCTCAGCTCAAAGGGCACCCCGGGCGTGATAAACCCGACAAAAACCTCCCGCCGCTCCGGCGTTTGGCTGACCAGGCGCACCACGCCCTCTTGGGGGATGTACACCAATCCCGGACGAGTTGGAATGCGCACATCTTTAGGAAACGTACGAGAGCGGTAGTGCTCTTCGGCCCACTGGCGGAGTTCCCGCCATTCCTGAGCCTCTGCTGCCGATGTGATGGAAACAAGTGTCATGGGATCAACTTCCTGTCGCTCGAGCGACCTGATGGGTTTTACAGACTCCCCAGCTTTACCTGGCTACTGTTGCAACACAACGCTTTCGCCTTCGCGTCCGCGGAACAGAGTCGTGAGAGGATGGGGAAACCGCAAGGGGGCAAAACAAAGAGGAGAGAACCTACAGGCTTACTTTACCTTAGCTTCATAATGGCACTGAACCCTATGGGGCGACATCGGGTTTCTACTGATATTGTTCAAAAGGCTACGTCCAATAATAACCTCAAGAAGCCGTAAATTTTCAGAGCTTGTCGCCGAACTCAGCCAGCTAGGGGATGGCGCAGAATGGGGTCAGACTGGTGGATGTCTGAGTACAGGTGTGGGGTGGCTGCGATGAATATCCTTATCAGCAACGACGATGGCATCCAGGCGGCGGGGGTGCGATGTCTGGCCGCTGCGCTGGCTCAGGTGGGTGGACATCAGATCACGGTGGTCTGTCCGGATCGGGAGCGCTCGGCTACCGGCCACGCCTTGACGTTGCACAAGCCGCTGCGAGTGGATCCGGTGCGGGAGGGGTTTCCGCCAGAGGTGCAAGCTTGGGCCTGTTCGGGCACGCCCTCGGACTGCGTCAAGTTGGGCCTGGACGGTCTGCTGCAGCAGCCCCCTGACTGGGTCATTGCCGGCATCAACCAGGGAGCCAATCTGGGCACTGATGTGCTCTATTCCGGCACCGTCTCGGCAGCCATGGAAGGGCTGCTGGAAGGGATCCCCAGCCTAGCCGTGAGCCTGGCCAGCTTTACCCACCAGGATTTTCAGCCGGCGGCCCAGGTGGTGCTGATGCTGCTGGAGAAGCTGAGCCTGAAGCCTTTAGAGAAGCCGATGCTGTTGAACGTCAATGTCCCCCCGCTAGGGTTGGCTGAAATACGCGGCATGGTCTTGGCCCGCCTGGCCTGGCGCAAGTACACGGATCTCTACGAGAAACGGGTAGATCCCCGCGGCAAGGCCTACTACTGGCTGGCAGGAGAGGTGGTGGAAGAGGAGGTGGATCCCTGTTCCGATGTGCGGGCGGTTGCCGAGGGGTATGTGTCGATTACGCCCCTGCAGCCGGATTTAACGGCCTACGCCGCTTTCGAGAGCTTGCAGCGCTGGGGCCTCTCAGCCTTTGGCTTTTGAAAGCAAAAATGGCCTAGGGCAAGCAGGCTTGGCCGGGATCGCAGCCAGGGGAAACCCTAGAGGGGAACGGCTGCCAAGGCCAGCAGCCGTTCTGCCACAGCCTGGGGAACAGGCATCACCGACAGTCGCGTGCCTCGCCGCACCACTTCTAACTCCGCAGGGGTAAAAGTGGCCCTTAACTGGGCCAAAGGGATCAAGCGCCCAAAGGCGGCAACAAATTGCACCCGCACTGTCTGCCAGCGGGGCGCTGCAGGGGTTGACTTGGGATCGTAGTAGGGGCTGGTGGGATCAAACTGGCTGGGATCCACCACCTGAGTCTCCACGATCTCCATCAGGCCGGCTATGCCGGGGGGGTCGGCGTTGGAGTGGTAGAAAAAGGCGCGATCCCCAACCTGCATGGCCTTCAAGTAGTTGCGGGCTTGGTAGTTGCGCACGCCGTCCCAAAGGGTTTGGCCGTCCCGCTGCAGATCCCAGATGCTGTAGACGCTGGGCTCCGATTTCATCAGCCAGTAGTTCATGAAACGCTAGGCGCCGGCAGCAGGCAAGCGACGGGCAACAAACTCGACAAAGTTTTGCAATATCTTCAAGCCTACAGGGCCGGACTTTTCGGGGTGAAATTGGGTGGCAAACAAGGTGCCGCGGGCAATGGCGGCCACACAGGTTTGGCTGCCGTGCTGGGTGGTGGCGACCACCCAGCTTGGATCCTTGGGCACCGCGTGGTAGGAGTGGACAAAGTAAACCCAGCTTTGCTCGGGGATCCCTGCCCAAAGGGGAGAGTCGGGCTGGGTAAGGTGCAACTGGTTCCAGCCCATGTGGGGGATGCGCAGGCCCGGCTCCGGTCGAAAGCGCTGCACCCGCCCCGGCACGATGCCCAGCCCCGGCTCTGTCCCCTCTTCGCTGTCTTCGAACAAAACTTGCAAACCAATACAAATGCCCAAGAAAGGCTGCTGCCGCTCGATGGCTTGTCGGATTGCCTCCCCAAAGCCGCGCGCCCGCAACTGCTGCATGGCTGGGTCAAAGGCCCCATCGCCGGGCAGGACAAGGCCATCAAAAGCCGCTAGCCCAGCCGGCTCTGTGACTAGCTGCACCTCGGCCCCGGCCCGCTCCAGCCCTTTGCAAGCTGAATGCAGGTTGCCGGCATCATAGTCGATCACCGCCAGGCGCACGGCTTTCATGGCTTTTCCTGAAACCTTCAAGAGCCTATCAGTATAGTGGCTTTAGCTAATCCGCCGTTCGCGCTAGCGGGACGTAGTCCTGGAAGCCCCGCTCT